>JAOZTW010000854.1 GCA_029938985.1 Bacteroidales bacterium
AAAATAAAAAATACAATTATCTATTTATTAGTTAATTGTATTTTTTTTGTAAACAATTATTAGGTCGAGTAACTCATTGGATACGAGCTACAAGCTCGCAACAGCGAGGGGGGAGTAAAAACTTATCTGTTTAATTATATTTTACCAAATAACAATCCAAGAAATGATAATCATTTGTTTTTCACTAATAGCAACTCCACGTGAATAACCATGTTCCCATTCTTTGGGCATAAAATCAGAATTAGGGTAATACTCTCTGTCAAAAAACATTCCTTTCTTGGCTTCAAAAACATAGAAAATAAAATCAGAAGTTAAATTTGTTTTTGTCGTTTCTGTAAAATAATCATCTCCAAAATTTATTTTAGGAATTGGATATTTGTTTTTAAAACAATCATAGTTGAGGCTATCTATATTTATACTATCTTTATTTATGAAATAAAAACCAGTTTCGTCTATAAATCTACCAATCAAATTTAAACAAGTATCTGCGTCTGAATAAAACTCTATACTTTTCTTTTTTAACCGTTTGATTTGTTTTTCACTGCAATTAGTTTCTAAGGTATATAATTCTAATGGTTTATTATTCTTAGAAATATAGCAAGCTAAAAATGGTGTATTTTCGTCTTTTGGAAAATGATTTACTAATTGCTTATCAAAAGATCTTAAATATAAAATATATTCTTTATTAAGCTTTTCGTAAATAATTCTTTTTTTATTATTTTTCAAATTGCATCCTACAAAAATAATTAAAATAGTTATTAGAATAACTCTAAACTGTAACTTTATTAATTCCATTTTTTTATTTTAAATTGTGTTATTGACATAGTTTTTACAAAGTTACCAGAGTTTAATACTAACTATATGGTAACCTGCAAATGTAAAGTTTTGATATATTGATTATTATTACGCTATTATGTTTGTTTTATTGGGTAACATGAGTCAAGCAGAGTTAAGACGTTTTTTTAATTGTAATGAATTATACTACAAAATATATTTTAATATGGATAAAAATTTTATTCCTATTTTTTTTATTACATCATAGTTGTCTCTATTTATTCCATTTCCATATTCGTATGTCCTGTGATATACATCAGTATATTGTTTGCCATTAAGTTTTAATCTTGTACATAAAGATATTTATTATTTGTATTAATTAATTTGGAATTATTGGAGACATAAACAAATGTTTGATTTGTTCGTCTTATTATTGTTTCAGAATTATCATAATGTACGCCATTTCCATCAAAATTGTCCATTTTAGTTACTTCAATAAAAACATCTTCGCTATTTATAACCTTTTTAAAACCAGCAGAACCACCAGGTATTTCCCATACAGCCCCTATAGGTATTTCATGTACATTACCACATTTGTTTAAAGAGATTAATTCTTTTGCGAAAGATTCATCAGAATCATAACTACGACCAATACCATAAACTGCTCGCAGAGAACGAGCTACTGAGGTTGGATTTTCGCCAGAAGCATAAGTCCATGTGCCATCATCTGGATTGAAACCATATTCACTATTAAAATTAAATGTAAACATATAACCTGCATTTGCCCAGCCAATAAAATTACCAATACCTAATTTATTATCCAAAAATCTAAAAAATGCTTTTCCCCATTTTGTACCGCCTGCTCCTCCACCAATAGTTATACTGCCACCTGAACCGCCTGTCCTACCTCCAACTCCTGCCATGCCCATAAGTTGATCGCCAGAAAATGTTCGTTCACTATTATCAGGAGTTGCATCCCAGCCTGCTTGTATCATAGCCATCACAGCATCAGGAAAACCTGGGTTTACTAAGTCATCGCCAGCCAAACCAAGTATATCGTAGTGGTTTATAGGGTTGTTGCTTACATAGGCATAAGGAGAAACAGACACAGTCCTCTCCGCCAGTTTATCCACACAAAACCACCTGCCAAGTTGTGGGTCTAATTGGCGAAAGCCGTAGTCGTAAAACTGGCTGAGGTCTTGTAGTTCTTTGCCGTTGTAAAAATAAGGGTTGTTGCCGTTTTGTGTGCCTATTCCGTTCATTACCATACCAAAAGGGTAGTAGTGGTTTTCTTGTAGTATTTCGCCTTTGTGGTTAAACACCA
>JAOZTW010000239.1 GCA_029938985.1 Bacteroidales bacterium
AATATAGTAAATTGGGTTTTTCATTGAAAATCATATAGTTAATTGTTTAAAAAAAGTTTTCTCGATTTTTCAGATATTATCAAATTTTGTTCATGAAAAATGCAACTTCAAGTTCCAGTTTGGTGAAACGTAGAATTGGTGATATAAATAGAACTTTAAAGGTGTAAACCAATTCCTAATTCTTATCTTATTCTATCTGCCGAACGAATTAAATCTTCGTCTTTTTTAATTCTTCTGTTAGCCATAAAAACCAAAATAGCAGAAACTAATGGTATGATTAGTGTGAGTTGTGGTTTTACATGAATAATTTCAAAATTAATTACAACAAAATAGTAGAAAGCAATTAATCCGTAAAAACCAATTAGAAAAATACTCAAAAAAGTGGTTACTCGCATTTGTAAACCTCTGTTTTTAAAAAGCATTATAGCTAATACATGTGCCAAAACAGTTAAAATTATATAAATAGCAATTGGATATGTAAATAAGTCTTTTTCCGAAGATATATTATCTATCAAAAAACTATTAAAAACATAATTTCCCGAATTAAATACAAAATACGGAAAAAATAACATCAAAAGAGTAGTTATAAAACTTGCTAATAAGTATAAAGTTTGAATTCTTTGTATCATAATAATTAATTAAATTTTTCAGAAAATGTTGAAAGCACTTTAAATTGTATTAAGATTATTTCTTAACTTATAATAGAATTTGCTTTTTTGTATTCTCTAAATTAAAAACATTTTTTTATCTTTGCAAAATTAAGTTTTTACTTTTAATTCAAAAATAAACTTAAGTTTTTTTTTAATTTATTAATATTTTTTTTTCAACAAAACTAATATAATAAACAGAAAAACAGTATTGTAGCTGTATGGTGAATTATAAATAATATTTTTTTAACTTATAAATATGATTTTTTCAAAAAAAATTCCTAATTTTACAAAAAAATAGATATTTAACTCTAAGTGAAAAGAAAAAATAACTAGCACCAATCTATTTGTATATTTTGCCCTTTTTATAAATTTAAAATATCATTAAATTGCTCGCTATTTGCAGATTTTTAAATTATTATAAGAACAAAAAAAGCATAGCTTGGATATCCTTATTATTTCATTTTCACTAACCAAAATCAAATAATTAATAACCAAAATAAACTAAAAATTTAACATTATGAAAAAAACAATTATTTCAATTTTCGTATTATTATTTACAATTACACTTGTAAACGCACAAGGAGGAGACAACACTGTTGTAGCAAAAGGACAAGAAGCAGAATTAGCCTATAACAACGGTTTACAAAGTTTTTCGGCTAATGATTATGAGCAGGCTATAACAGATTTTAGTGAGGCTATCAAATTAAATTCGCAATTTGAAAAAGCATATTATAATAGAGGGAGTGTGAGAATGGAAATGAAAGATTATGTGGGTGCTATAACTGATTTTGACAAAGCTATTGAAATTAACCCTTCTATGAAAAATGCTTTTTTTAGTAGAGGATATGCAAAAATAAATCTTCAAAAATATAATGAAGCAATTTTGGATTTTACCACAGCCGTAGAACATGGATATACCGAAGCAAATGTATATTATTACGAGGGTGTTGCACAATTTCAAATGGGAGAATACGAAACAGCAGAAGCAAAATTTACTAAAGCAATAGAAATAAACGATAAATATGTTTATGCTTACAACGATAGAGGAAGTGCTCGCAGAAAATTACGTAAAAACGATGACGCATTGTCTGACTATAACAAAGCTATTGAACTTGACAATTCGTTGGCATTTATTTTTAATAACAGAGGTAGCCTTAAAAGACAAATGGAGGACTACGAAGGAGCAGTAAAAGATTATGATGAAGCAATTAATTTAGATGCAGAATATAAAATTGCATACAATAACAGAGGAAGAGCAAAATTCAAATTAGAAGATTATGAAAACGCAATAATTGATTTTGAAAAAACTATTGAATTAGATAAAACTTATGCTTATGCTCTTAATAACTTGGGTACCGCAAAAATGAAACTTGAAGATTATAAAGGTGCTATAACTGCATTTGACGAAGCTATTAATATTGATAAAGAATATGGTTTTGCTTATGTAAACAGAGGTAGTGCAAAAGAAATGCTTAGAGATTTTGGTGGAGCTTGCAAAGATTGGAAACGTGGAGTAGAACTTGGTGTTAAATCAGCTGAGGCATATTTAGAATCTTGTGATTAGTTGTTAGTGGTTAGTTATTAGTGTAGTTTCTTCTTTAAATTAACTGTTTCCAGATAATTTTTTTGAACTTTAAGGTATTAACTAATAACTAACCACTAAACACTAATAACTAACTACTGCATTAAGACGTAAGTACCTAAATTAATTGTAATAACCTTTTGTTGTAAAAATCTTCAAATTAGTACTTGTCATGCTATTCAGACGTTTCCAAGTCCCCTATTTTTGCCATAAGGCAAAAAATAAGGGACGTTGGAAAGTCTTTTCGTATAACAATACTTTAGGTACTTATGTCTTAATACACTACTAACCACTAATAACCACTAAAAACTATGATTAATTACAATAAATTTACCTTAGATAACGGATTAAAGATTATAGTGCATCAAGATAAAACGACTCCCATAGTTGCAGTAAATTTAATTTACGATGTTGGTGCAAGAGACGAAAATGCAAATAGAACTGGATTTGCCCATCTTTTTGAACATTTAATGTTTGAAGGCTCAATAAATATTCCGCAATACGACTCTCCCTTACAGAAAGTTAGTGGTACAAATAATGCTTTCACTAACAATGATTTTACAAACTACTATATTACACTACCAAAAGAAAACATTGAAACAGCTTTTTGGTTAGAATCTGATAGAATGTTGGAATTAGCGTTTTCGGAAGAAAAACTCAAAATTCAAAAAAATGTTGTAATAGAAGAATATAAAGAACGTTACCTAAATCAACCTTATGGAAACGATATTTTGCTTTTGAGAAAATTGGCTTATAAAACTCACCCATATCAGTGGTCAACAATTGGAAAAAATACTCAACATATTGAAGAAGCAAGTTTAAAAGAAGTGAAAGAATTTTTTTACAAATTTTACGCACCCAATAATGCAATTCTTTCTGTTGCAGGCGATGTAGAAATAGAGGAGATAAAAACGCTATCTGAAAAATGGTTTGGTTCAATAGAAAAAAGAAATGTTCCTAAAAGAAACATAAAACAAGAGCCAAAACAAACTGAACGAAGAACAATTTTGGTAAAGGAAGACGTTCCTTTTGATGCTATTTATATGGCTTTTCCTTATTTTGATAGGTTAGACCCAAAATATTATCCCTCCGATTTATTATCTGATATACTGGCTAATGGAGATTCCGCAAGACTATATCAAAGATTGGTAAAAGAAAAAAATATTTTTACAGAAATAGATGCCTATATTACTGGTAGCATAGATAAGGGACTTATTGTTATAGACGGACGACCTGCCGATGGAGTTACTTTTGAACAAGCCGAAAAAGAAGTATGGAAACAGTTGGAAATTTTAAAAAATGAAGAAATTGAGGATTATGAACTTCAAAAAATAAAAAATAATATTGAGGCAACCATGGAATTTTCTAAAAGTAGCGTTTTGAACAAAGCCATGACTTTGGCGTACTACGAGTTACTTGGTGATGTAGATTTAATAAATCATGAACAAAAAAAATATAACAATGTTTCTAAAAAGCTAATGAAAGAAGTGGCAAAAGAGGTTTTTCGAGACACTAATTGCTCGGTGTTGTATTATAAGGCATATTAAAATAAATAATTGGGCTTTTTTCATAAATGTAAATTACGGTGTTATTTTGATTATTTTAAAATCCTCATTTACAATAAGTAAACTGCGGTATTTAAAAAATAAAAATGCCTTGTGCTTTACACTTATGAAAAACGCCAATAATTGACAATTTTAAATGAACTTATTTTTGTTTTTAACAATTCAATAAATATAATAATATCAGGATATTTGCATATTTTTTTGAAGAAGTAAAAAGAAAAAGTTTAAATCGTCAATTATTTTTTTTTTTTCACTAAGGCAAAAAAATAGAAGACATTGTTGCTCAAAAATAAATAAAAATGCAATTTGAATTAACACGGGAATATATTGAGCAATTACGAAATGTGATTGAAAAAAAAGAAGAAGAAAAGGCAATAGCTATGATGCGAGAGTTACATGCAGCAGATATTGCAGAAATATATGATGAATTAAATATTGATGAAGCAAAGTTTTTATACTTACTTTTAGATGGGGAAAAAGCAGCCGATGTCCTTGCCGAATTAGAAGACGATGATAGAGAACGTTTTCTGCAGGTTTTACCAAGTGAGGTAATTGCAAAAGAGTTTATTCATTATATGGATACCGATGATGCCGCAGATGTACTTGCAGACTTACCCGAAGATAAAAAAGACGAGGTACTTTCTCATATTGAGGATATTGAACACGCAGGAGACATTGTTGACCTGCTGGAATACAACGAAAACACTGCTGGCGGATTGATGGCAAAAGAATATATTGCTGTTAATATTGACTGGAATGTTGCAACTTGTTATGAGGAAATAAAAAGACAAGCAGAAGATGTAGATGAAGTATTTCAGGTTTATGTAATTAACAACGACGAACTTTTAAAAGGAGAACTTACTCTCAAAGATTTAATTATCTCCAAACAAGAAACAAAAGTTACGGATATATATATTGAAAATCCTGTTTCGGTAAAAACAAAAACAGAGTCTGAAGAAGTGGCAAATTTGATGGATAAATACGACCTTGTTAGTCTTCCTGTAACAGATGATATTGGACGACTGATGGGACAAATAATGATAGACGATGTAGTTGATGTATTGAGAGATGAAGCAGAGAAGGACTATCAAATGGCTTCAGGAATTTCCGAAGATATTGAACCTACTGATGGCGTTTGGCGACTCACACGTGCAAGAATGCCTTGGCTAATGATTGGGCTTGTTGGTGGTGTGCTTGGAGCAAGAGTTATCGGACTTTTTGAAGGAGATTTAGCAAAAAATGCAGCTACGGCACTTTTTTTGCCACTAATAGCTGCAATGGCCGGAAATGTAGGAGTACAATCGTCTGCAATTGTAGTACAAGGGCTTGCGGCAAACACAATTGGAATTGAAAGTGTTTTTAAAAAAATAATGAAAGAAATTTCGGTAGCACTTTTGAACGGACTCGCTTGTGCTTTAGTAATCTTAATTTACAATTTAATTTTTAGTGATTCGCTAGCATTAACTATTTCTGTTAGTATATCGCTTTTTATTGTGATAATTTTTGCTTCTATTTTTGGAACATTTGTACCGCTTGCACTTAATAAATTTAAAATTGACCCTGCACTTGCCACTGGACCATTTATAACAACAGTAAACGACATTGTAGGACTTGCTATCTATTTAATTACAAGTAGAATAATATTTTCTTTGTTGTAAAAACAGAATTTAAGGGTGTAAACCACTAACCACTAACCACTAATCACTAACCACTAACCACTAAATAATTATGGAAATAAATCATTCAAGAACAAAAATTATAGCTACCATTGGACCTGCGTCTTCGGACAAAGAAGTGCTAAAAAAAATGTTTATAGCAGGAGTTGATGTATGCAGATTAAATTTCTCGCATGGTACTCACGAAAAAGTAGCAGAAACAATTAAAACAATTAGAGAGTTAAATAAAGAACTTAATATAGATATTGCTATACTTGCAGATTTGCAGGGTCCTAAATTAAGAATAGGTGAAGTAGAAAATAATAAAGTAATTTTAGAAAAAGGAAAAACAGTTGAATTTGTTACCGAAAAATGTATTGGTACAGCCAGCAAATTATATATGAGCTACGAGGACTTTCCAAACGATGTTGAAATTGGTGATACTATTTTGATAGACGATGGTAAAATAAAACTTGAAGTACTTGACACAAACGACTCTGACACAGTAAAAGCAAAAGTAATTTATGGAGGTGAACTTTCTTCTCGCAAAGGTGTAAATCTGCCCAAAACAGATGTTTCGTTACCAAGTCTTACAGATAAAGATATTGAAGATGCTCATTTTGCAATAAAAAATAGCGTAGATTGGATAGCACTTTCTTTTGTTAGACAGGTGAGCGATGTTATTGAGCTTAAGCAAATGATTAGAAGACGTAAGAAAAAAATAAATGTTATTGCTAAAGTAGAAAAACCACAAGCTATTGAAAATATTGATGCAATAATTGCAGAAGCAGATGCTATTATGGTTGCAAGAGGTGACCTTGGAGTTGAAATTGATTTTCAGGAAGTTCCAGTTTTACAAAAAACAATTGTTGAAAAATGTATGAATGCTTCAAAACCAGTTATTATAGCCACGCAAATGATGGAAAGCATGATTACAAGTTTCCGTCCCACACGTGCCGAGACCACCGACGTAGCAAATGCTGTTATAGATGGAGTTGATACTCTTATGCTTAGTGGAGAAACTTCTATCGGGAAATTTCCTATAGAAACTATTGAAAGTATGCACAAAATTATTCAATATACCGAAAACAACAGTTATAATTATAATAGAGGCAAAGCTCCCGCAGTTGATAGTACACGTTTTATTAGAGATTCGGTTTGTTATAGTGCTTCTCGTATGGCAGAAAAGATAGGAGCAAAAGCCATTATCACTTTTACCGATAATGGAAATACCGCTTTTACTATTTCTGGATACCGTCCAAAAGCAGATATTTACGCATTTACAAAATACAAAAATCTATTGAGTGTACTTTCACTACTGTGGGGAGTTAAGGCTTTTTATTTCAACGAATTTAATCATATTGATGAAGCAGTTGCAAAATCTATAAAAATACTAAAAGATGATGGCTATATTAATTCGGGTGATTATGTTATTCACGTAGCAAGCACACCACTATCTATTACACATAAAACCAACATGTTGAAAGTTTCAAAAGTAGATTAGACCTAATAAAACATAAATAGTTTTTGGCTCATATAGATAATCAAGGACTATTTATTTTACTGTTTACAGTCAAATATTCTGATGTCTTTACTTGGCATTTTTCATAAATGCAAATTATTGCCTTATTTTGATTATTTTAAAATCCTCATTTACAATAAGTAAACTGCGATATTTAAAAAATAAAAATGCCTTGTACTTTACACTTATGAAAAACGCCCTTTACTTAAACCCCGTTTGCTAATTTTATCACAATATTTGACTGTAAACCATTATTTTAATTTTCAAACAGCAAATATTTTCATCTATTTTATTGCACCAGCAGAGCAAAACAACGACATAAATAATTGATAATATGGATATTTTGCACTTCCAGTTTGGGGTGCAAGCTCAATTGTCTATAAACGTACAAAAATATTGAGCATTGCCTTAGTTTGTAGTTAGTTATGCTTTGTTGTAAATAATTTAAGTATAATTCGTGTTAAGTCTTACACTAAGGAATGATACAATTATTCAATGGTTCAATGATACAATTATGTGATTATAAAC
>JAOZTW010000240.1 GCA_029938985.1 Bacteroidales bacterium
TTTTTGTAATACCACTTGTAAAATGCTTACAGTATGCTAATTAAGTGTTTTTTACGAAAATTTAATGTGCTGATTATCTGAGTGTTATGTTTTTACTAAAAAACTATAACTATCCAATAATCTGGCAATTATGAAGGCAAAAACTTTAGCAAATAATTTTCCATTCATTTCTGTATATGAATTTTAATCTGTAAACAAATTTTTAATTCTTAATTCCTAATTCCTAATTGCCGTTTAGGGCATTATACAATATGTTACAAACAAAAAATAAACAGAAAAAAAATATAATACCATTTAAAATAAATGTAAAAGTTATTAAAAAAATAGTCATTATATCATGGCTTATTTTATTAGTATTAATGTGGGGCTACTATTTAATTAACCCTGCATATTTTTCGGCAAAAAATATAGCTCATGTTTTATCAAAATACGAAGGTTATCTTTTTGTTGTTTATGCCGTAATAAGTGCTTTGCGAGGTTTAACACTTTTGCCTAATATGACATTAATTATTGCAGGTACTTTGATGTTTCCTAACAACTTAACAATGTTATTAATAATTTCTGTTTTTGGAATTACTGCCTCCTCTGTATCAATTTATTATTTTTCAGAATTTCTTGGTTTTGATAAATTTTTCGTAAAAAAATATCCTAAAAAAATAGAATATATTAAACAAAAAATGAACAAACATGGAATTATCATATTACTTTTATGGTCGTTTTTACCAATTGTACCTTCTGATTTAATCTCTTATGTGTCTGGCACATTGCAATTTAGTATAGTAAAATTTGTAGGAGCAATAATTGTTGGGCATTTAATTATTTATCTTGTTGTTATCTTTTGTAGCGACTCAATTTTTAATTTCTTTATATAAAAATAATACTATTTGCTGAAAAGTCAGGAAAACTTTTCTTGTAATAATTAATTATCTGATTTTCTGAGAATAAAACAATATACTATATTAAGACTTAAGTACATAAGAGTAACGTTTTTTGTGTAATAACCTTTTTATTATAAAAATCTTCAAATTTGCAGTTGTCATGCTATTTAGACGTTTCCAATCCCCTTTTTTATCGCCAGAATGTGTGGGGGATAATTATAAAAGAATAAATCCTTAGAATAAAATTTTTTAAGTCCTAAAATACTTCTTAAGATGAAATACATAAACATAATTATATTTTTATTATTTATAAATACTGTTTTTGCACAAAATTATTCAACAGATAATAAAAAAGCAATAAAGTATTATAAAAAAGCAGAAAAATTTTTTGATGATAAAAAATTTGAAAAAACAATTGAAAATTGTAACAAATCAATAACAATTGACGTAAACTTTGTTGAATCATATCTTTTGCTTTCAAAAACGTATTATTATCTTGAAAATACAGAATTAGAATTATCCAATTTAAAAAAAGCTTTAGCAATAAATGCTAATCAAAAAGACGAAGTTCTTACAGTAGGAATTATTGAATTTGAAAACAAAAACTATATTGAGGCAAAAAAATATTATGAAAATTATTTGAATTTTAATGGATTAGCTGAATGGGATAAAAAAGAAACTTTGAGAAAAATCAAGATTTGTCAATTTAGAATAGATGCTCCACAAAACCCTGTTCCATTTGAACCAAGTAAATTACCACAAACTATTAATAGTCCTAATAGTGAATATTTTCCATCACTTACACCAGACGAAAACACTTTAATATTTACACGTTTACAAGAAACAAAAAATAACTTTCCACAAGAAGATATTTTTGTGAGCTATAAACAAAAATCAAAGTGGACTGAGGCAGTTAGCATCAGTAAAAAAATAAATAGTCAATACAATGAAGGAGCAAATACAATTTCGTCTGATGGGAATATAATGATTTTTACTCGTTGTTCAAAAGCAGATGGTTGTGATTTATTATTATCATATATTAATAACAATCAATGGGTTGAACCATTTAAAATAAATAATTCAATAAATTCAAGTCATTGGGATTCACAACCTTGTATTTCGTCTGATGGTAAAACAATTTATTTTGTAAGTAATCGTCCAGCTGGAAAAGGAAAAATGGATATTTGGAAAATTGAACGTAAAGAAGATGGAAAATGGTCAAAAGCAATTAATTTAGGAGATAGTATAAATACTCCAGGAAACGAAATGAGTCCTTTTATTCACTCTGACGAACAAACTCTATATTTTTCGTCAGACTACTGGGCCGGAATGGGAGGCATGGATTTGTTTTTGTCAAGAAAAGATGAAAATAACTCTTGGAGTATTCCAACAAATTTAGGTTACCCAATTAATACAGACGGGGACGATATGAGAATAATAGTTAATACAAAAGGTAACATTGCATATTTCTCATCAAATAGAGATAGTATTTTTAAACAAGATATATTTACCTTTAATTTGTATCCAGCTATACAACCCAAAAGAACAATTTATGTAAAAGGTACAATTTTTGATGTAAAAACAAGTGAAAAAATTGAGGCGAAATATGAAATTTTTAACATAAAAAATAAAAATTTAGAGATAATTGATTCATTAAAATCAGATTTTTTAATATGTTTGCCAGTTGAAAATAATTTTTTATTGAATGTATCAAAAGAATCATACTTGTTTTATTCCGAAAATTTTTCGTTGGAAAACTTATCCGATACAATAGATTATTATCATATAAATATATATATGAAACCAATTGAAATTGGAGAGACAATTATTTTGAAAAATATTTTTTTCAAAACAAATTTATTCACTCTTGAAAAGGAATCAAATATTGAATTAGATAAATTGTTGTTGTTTTTGCAAACTAATTCCAAACTAAAAATTGAAATAGGTGGTCATACCGACAATGTTGGCACAAAAGAGCACAATGAAAAATTGTCTGATAATAGAGCAAAAGCAGTAAAAGAATATTTAATTGATAAAGGAATTAACGAAAATAGAATATTGTATAAAGGATATGGATATTCGCAACCTATAGCTACTAACTTAACAGAACATGGAAGAGCACAAAACAGAAGGACTGAATTTAAAATATTAGATAATAAATAACATAAATATTAATTTAAAACACTTAATCTCAAAATAAGATACATCATTTTGAAATCTAATACAAGATAATAAAATATATTACGTTATAATTATTGAAATATGTTTAGTAATTTTTGACAATATAATATTATTAATTTTTCGCAAAAAAATGTTTTTTGTATTCTTTAATTATTATACAAATAGTTTATTTTTAGATATTTTATTAAATTTTGATTGATAATATATAATAAATAAACTTTAATAAATACTATTTGTTTGTAAAGGAGTAAAAAATCATTGGATAATGAATAACAAAAAAAAATTAAAAAAAATTAATTTATAAAGAAAAAATACTACTTTTGTAAAAAAAACAATAAAATATAATAACAACAATATATATAAACTTAAAAAAAATAAACGATGAAAATAAAATATTTAGTTTTAGCAATAATTTTTTCAGCATTTTGTTTTTTGCAAAACTATGCTCAAACTGCACCAACAATGGTAGATGTTGCTGGAGGAACTTTTAAAATGGGAAATCCCCAACCAAAAAAAGGCGAAGAATACCAAACACCAGTACATGAAGTAAAAATAAGTAGTTTTAAGATGTCAATATATGAAGTTACGGTACAAGAATATAAAATTTTTATAGAAGATAAAAGTTTTGTAGAATTTAGTAAAAAACACAACCATGTAATGCCTCACAAACCAGATAGTACTTGGTGGCAAGGGCATCCTGATACAAAAGATTTCTATCAAACATATATGGCTTCGTGGTGGGGCTGGAAATCTGAGTATCCTATGTTTAATGTAACTTGGTATGACGCTGTTGAATATTGCAATTGGTTAAGCTCAAAAACAGGATTAGAACCATGTTATGGTCTAAATTCAGATTTAGGTGTTACTTGCGATTACACCAAGTCGGGTTACAGATTGCCAACTGAAGCAGAATGGGAGTATGCAGCAAGAGGAGGTAAAAATAAAGAAAAGACCATTTACAGTGGGAGCAACAATATTTCAGAAGTAGCTTGGTATGACGATAATACAAAACAACAAAGTCCAAAAACGGTAGGATTAAAAAAAGCAAATTCTCTTGGTATTTACGATATGTCTGGAAATGTTTGGGAATGGTGTAACGATTTTTACTCTCCAAATTACTACAAAAATTGTCCAAAAGAAAACCCAGTGAATACAATTCCAACTGGTTCAAAATCAATAAGAGGAGGTTCTTGGCATTATCGTGCAGATTTAGCAACAGTAACAAGTAGAGATGGACCAAAAACATCACATACAAATTATAATTATGGTTTTAGAATTGTTAGAAAAAAATAAAATAATTAGGCGTTTTTCACGAGTATCAATTTCTTCGTTGTATTTGAAATATTAAAATGCTCATTTGCAAAGGTAAATTTTAATTCTAGTATTTAAAAAAAGCCATGAACTTGACACCTGTGAAAAACGCCAATAATTATCTATTAGTTCAAAACCTCTAATTTTGAATTAGGCATATTAAAATAAATAATTGATAAATTAAAACGAAGTTATTTTTGTTTTTAACAATTCAATAAATATAATAATATCAGGATATTTGCATATTTTTTTGAGTAAGTAAAAAGTAAAAAGAACAAGTTTAAATCGTCAATTATTTGTTTTAATATGCCTTATAGATTTTATAATATTCCTAAGGAACAAACTAACATTAAATAGCTATTTGAATTGTTCCTAATTAAAATATAATCCAATTATTTTGGGCAAATTAATTATTTAATCTGCCCCAACTGCTTTATTATTAGATTGAAAAAACAAAAAACAATTTGTATCAATTTATAAATAAAGCTTTTTAAGAATAAAACAATAACACAATTTAACAATTTGAGAAAATGAAGCAAATTTATTTATCAGTAATAGTATCAATACTATTTATTGTATCTGTTAGTTTAGCACAAGACACTAATTACCCTGAAATGATAGATGTAAAAGGAGGAACGTTTAGTATGGGTAGTGAAGATGGTTATGACGATGAAAAACCTGTACATGAAGTATCACTTTCTGATTATTCTATTGGAAAATACGAAGTAACTGTATTTCAATATAGAAAATTTTGTGATGCAACTGGAAAAAAATTTCCTGCAAAACCTACATCGCATTGGTATGTAGAACACGACCAAACAGAAGAGTGGGAGTGGAAAGAAGACAATCCAATTGTTAACGTTACATGGTATGACGCTCAGGAATATTGTAAATGGTTGTCTAAAGAAACAGGAGCAAACTATTCTTTACCCACCGAAGCACAATGGGAGTATGCCGCAAAAGGAGGAGAAAATTCTAACAGTTTTAAATACTCTGGAAGCAATAAATTAAATGAAGTAGCATGGTACGATGAAACAACTTTTGAACGAGGAACAAGACCAGTTGGAGGCTTAAAAGCCAATGAACTTGGAATTTATGATATGAGCGGAAATGCAATGGAATGGTGTTTTGATGGATATGAAAAATATACTAAAAAGAAACAAAAAAATCCTGCAGGAGGGGCTTCTCCAACTTATAAAACGATAAGAGGAGGAAGTTGGTTTTATATAGACGAATTTTGTAAAATAACACAAAGAGATAGTCCAAAAATTAATAAAACAAAATTTGATTATGGCTTTAGAGTTGTAAAAAATTAGTTAAAAAATAAGGATTTATAAGGAGTATGTTGGTTTGTATTTTTTATCTTCTAACTACTAAATATTTAAAAATATGGCTATCCACCTAACGTTGGATTTTATAATTATAAAATTTCTGCTTTGTCAAAGTTTTTTCACTTTGACAAAGTTATAATTCGCAGTATATTCGTGATAGCCACAACTTTGACAAAGTACCGAACTTAGGCAAAGGGATTTTTTTTATCCAACTTTAAGTGGGTAGCCAATCTTTTCAATAATAAAATATCTTTTGAAAAAATATTACAAAATATTATTTTTTAGTTTATGCTTTTTATTTATTTCAAAAACATATTCTCAGTTGCAATCTATGCAACCAAATTTGTATATATCACCAACAGTAACAATAGGTTATACTTTTAATTCAGGTTTTAATTATGGAATTGATATTACTTTTGGGTTGGTTAAAATACAAAATTTTATTCCCGAAACTACTGCTGGAATATCGTTGCAATATTATTTTGTAAATTATGAATATTCGCAACACGGAATCACTGCCTTTAATGTAATTGCGGAAAGCGAAATTTTTAGATTAGGAATAGGAGGAGCAAATATAAATAAAAAATGGGGCTTTCACAATAGGAATAAAAATAGTGCTTTTGGAACAAGCTTAGATTTTGGATTATCTACACCCAACTTTAAAACTCCATGGTTGGGGTTTAAAACTTTTGTTCCACGTGAACAATGGGAAGCTTGCCTTAATCCATACTATATTTCAGTCTATACATATTTTAAATACGAACCAATTTACTTGAACAATGAATAATACAAATTAAAATAACTATGGCATATTAAAATAAATAATTTATAAATTTAAACGAAGATATTTTTGGTTTTAACAATTCAATACATATAATAATATCAGGATATTTGCATATTTTTTTGAAGAAGTAAAAAATAAAAAGAACAAGTTTAAATCGTCAATTATTTGTTTTAATATGCCTATGTGAAAAAGAAATTATTGTAACTCAAAAATTTGAATTAGTGAAACATAGCTAACATATCAAAAAATGTCAATATTAAAACAAAAAGAACAAAAGCAAACTATAAAAATTTCAGCTGCATACAAAGAATTCTTAGACATCACAAGCGAGCAGCATAAATGTGAGTGGATAAACGGCAATTTAGTAATGCAATCACCCTCTACCGATTTGCACAACTCAATAAACAGTAAGTTAGTTAGTTTATTAACACCCCATGTAAGTCGTTATAGTTTGGGTAAAGTAGCCTTTGAAAAAGCCTTAATAAATTTTGAATTTGCCAAGAATAACTTTGAACCTGATACAGTTTTCTTCCTTACTGAAAAAGCCGAAAAAATTTACGATGATACATCTTTATACAATGTAATACCCGATTTTATTATAGAAATAATATCAAAAGGAACACGCTATATTGATAGAGGAATTAAATACAAAATGTACCAAAAACACGGTGTTAGAGAGTATTGGATAATTGAACCAGTAAAAAAAACTATAGAAAAATACTTATTAAAAGATGGAGAATATGAAAAGGTTGGTTTTTATACTATAGAAGATACTATAAAAAGTTCGGTAATTAACGATTTTAAAATCAGAGTGTCAGCACTGTATGAAGATATTATGTATATGGCAGAACTTGAAAAACCTATAACGAGAAAATTTAAGATGAAGATAGAACTTGCAGAACAAGAAAAGCATGAAGAAAAATTAAAAAGACAAAAAGCAGAACAAGAAAAACATGAAGAAAAATTAAAAAGACAAAAAGCAGAACAAGAAAAACATGAAGAAAAAT
>JAOZTW010000241.1:0-4043 GCA_029938985.1 Bacteroidales bacterium
GCAATTAATCAATGCTTTAATGTTATGATAAAAAGTTTTCCCGACTTTTCAGATTATAAAAGTTTGTGTTTTAAGGTGTAAACCAATTCCTAATTCCTAATTCCTAATTCCTAATTCCTAATTCCTAATTCCTAATTCCTAATTCTTAATTCCTAATTCCTAATTCTTAATTCCTAATTCCTAATTCTTAATTCCTAATTCCTAATTATCGTTATGTATTTATTTTATTGCACCAACTGAGCAAATAATAGCCACATTTTCAGATGATAAATTATGAATTAAAGTAGTTTTTTAATTAAATATTTACAAGTTTTATCAATATATTTTTGATAATAAAAAAAAAAAAGTAATTTTGAACTTGATAAAACTTGTAATAATCAGGAACAATTTTTAAAACATTAAAAAATGAACAAAGACATCACAGCACTTGAACCTAAAGAAATATGGGTAAATTTTGCAGCTATTACAGCAATTCCTCGTCCTTCTAAAAAAGAAGAAAAAATTATTTCGTATATGAAAAAATTTGGAGAAGATTTGGGACTCGAAACAATTGTAGATAAAGTTGGTAACGTAATAATTCGCAAGCCAGCTACTCCAGGAATGGAAGATAAAATGGGAGTAATACTTCAAGGACATTTAGATATTGTACCACAAAAAAATCGCGATAAAGAACACGATTTTGAGAACGATCCAATTGAAGCATTTATTGATGGCGACTGGGTTACCGCAAATGGAACCACACTTGGTGCCGACAATGGAATGGGAGTAGCAGCGGCAATGGGCGTTTTACAATCAAAAGACTTAAAACACCCAGCTATTGAAGCACTTTTTACTATTGACGAAGAAACAGGTATGACAGGAGCTTTCAATTTAGAACCTAACTTTTTAAAAGGAGATATACTAATAAATATGGACTCCGAAGACGAAGGAGAACTTTATGTTGGTTGTGCGGGAGGTACAAATTCAAATATTCAATTCAAATACACAAAAGAAAATGTTCCAGAAAACTTTACTGCTTACAAAATTTCTATTTTAGGACTTAGAGGCGGACACTCAGGTTTAGATATTGCTTCAGGTAAAGGAAATGCTATAAAAATTATTTTTAGACAGATATTTGAAGCCAGAAAAAACTTTGGAATAAAACTTGCCGACATCGATGGTGGTAACATGAGAAACGCAATACCTCGTGAAGCTTTTGCAACAATTGTTGTTCCAAACAACAATACTGAAGCTTTTGAAAAATCAATAGTAATTTATGAAGATGCAATTAAAAAAGAATTTTCGGAAGTTGAATCAACTCTAACTATTAGTGCAGAAAAAGTTGAAACTCCTTGCTGTGTTATTGATAAAAAAACACAAAATCAATTAATTAATGCTATTTATGCAACACCAAACGGAGTTGTTAGATTTAGCGATTCAATGCCAGGACTTGTAGAAACATCTACAAACCTTTCAATAGTAAAATCTGAAAAAAATGGTGAAATTAATGTTATTGCATTAATTCGTAGTTCGGTAGATTCTGCAAAAACAGATGTTGAAAACATGTTTGAAGGTGTTTATGGACTTACTGATGCAAAATTATGGTTTAATGGACAGTATCCAGGTTGGAAGCCAAATATGAACTCTGTTATTTTAAAAACAATGCAAGATGTTTATAATGCAAATTATGGTAAAATACCTGAAATAAAAGCTATTCATGCAGGTTTAGAATGTGGTTTGCTTGGTGGAATTTATCCAAACTGGGATATGATATCGTTTGGTCCAACTATTAGATATCCGCACTCACCAGATGAAAAAGTAAAAATTGATACAGTAAATATTTTTTGGGATTTTCTTGTAAAAACCTTAGAAAACATACCTGCAAAATAAATTGTTAAGTGAAAATGAAATAATAACTAACCCCAATCTACTTGTTTATTTTGCCCTTTTAAAAATTTTAAAAAAGTCATTAAATAGCTCGCTATTTGCAGATTTATTAAAATAATAGAAGAATAAAAAAACAGCGTATCTTGGAGTTACTTATTATTAAATCATTAAAAAAACAAAAAATATGGCGTATCTTGGAGCTAAGTATCCATACAAAAGTTTTTACACAATTGTTTTTCTTTAATCAGCTGGTTTATAATTGTATGATTGAACCATTGAATAATTGTATCATTTCTTACTTACTATTTTCACTAATAGCGAGTCAGTAGCTTTCTATCGTTTTATCGTTACACTTCCTGTTTTTTTAGTACCATCTTCCAAAGTAATAATATACCAGTAAGTATCCGAAAATACAGGATTTCCATTTCTGTTTCCATCCCAACCATAAGGCATTTCTTCTTGTGTGTAATATGCTATTGTTGCACCAAATTTATCAAAAACATGAAAAGTTGTTTCTAATTTGTTGCTTAATACGGGAATAAACCATGTATCATTAGCTCCATCTCCATTAGGTGTAAAAGCATTTTGAATAATCAATTCTTCTTCTGCAAAATAAACCTCAATACTATCATTATAAGAACATACTTTTGTTACAGTTGCAATATATACAGCCTCGGCACTAACTTCAATAGTTTGAGTTGTTTCGTTTTGAGGATACCATAAATAAGTGGCATCTGCATTAAAACCTGCATCTAATATCACAGTTTCGCCTTCTATTAATTCAATATCTTCACCTAATTCAAAAATAGGAATAGGCAATAAACTTAATTGAAATTCATCGGAAGAAACGCACTCACCATTTACAACCTCCCAAACAAAAGTTGTAGTACCTTCGTTTAAATTTGTAATAACTGTTTGATTGTTATTATAATTAGAAAATACAACGTCAGCATCAGAACACGACCAGCTACCATTTCCATTGGTTACAGCATTGGCTTGCAGAGTATATTCTTCTTCCAAGCATAATTCATCGTCTTCTGCTGTTGTTGCTAATATAGTTGTGTCATGTTGAATACTTACAATATCTGAATTTAAACACTTACCATTTGTTACGTTCCAAGTAAAAAATGTTTCTCCAACAGGTAGATTATATATCTTTGAATTAGCATTATTTACATCTACGAAAGTAATATCTTCATTATCACATTGCCATTCTCCAATTCCTTGTGTGGGTAGGTCTGCCGACAATTGATGGTTATTTGTATCACAAATAGACATATCGTCGCCTGCATAAACAGATTGACTAACATTACGTTTTATTATCACACTATCAACAGACTCTTCACAAGTACCATTTGTTATAGTCCAAATAAAAATATTGACTTCTTGGTTTATTTCAGTTACAAAAGTAGATGGACTATTTATATCATAAATATCACTACCACTATCAGTTGTCCAAACACCAATACCTGTTTCTGGATTATCTGCTTGTAATTGGTAAACGTTTTCATCACAAATACCAGCTTCTTTACCAGCATAAGCAATTACAGATGTTCCGTTTATTAAAATAAGCTCATCTGTATTTTCACAAGTTCCATTTGTTATTGTCCAAGTAAAAGTAGTTTCTCCTGTTTGAATATTACTAACCATTGCATTGTTTAAAGTAGCATTATCAAAATTAACTCCCAAGTCAGAACAAGTCCAAACTCCAACTCCAGAAGAAGGTGTGTTCGCAGATAACTGAACTTGTGTTATTTCACAATCAGAAATATCATCACCAGTAACAGAAGTCTCAAGAGCATAATTTGTAATTTCTATAATATCAAAACTCGTACAAGTTCCATTTATAACATTCCATTGCAGAATGTTTGTTGTTTGGGGTAAAATATTACTAATAGTTGCATTTGGGTCAGCGGTATCGTCAATATTACAATTGCCTGATAAAATTTGCCAAGCACCAACTCCAGGTGAAGGATTATCTGCATTAAGCTGAAAGTTGGAAATGTTACAAAGCTCGTCATTTTCTCCTGCATCTGCTACTATTAACTCACTATTTGTAACAACAAGATTATTAGCATCTTCACAAGTTCCATTTGTTATTGTCCAACTAAAAATAGTTTCACCTGTTTGAATATTACTAACCATTGCATTGTTTAAAGTAGCATTATCAAAATTAA
>JAOZTW010000241.1:4143-7477 GCA_029938985.1 Bacteroidales bacterium
AAGCACCAACTCCAGGTGAAGGATTATCTGCATTAAGCTGAAAGTTGGAAATGTTGCAAATTTCTTGATTGTTGCCTGCGTCTACTACAATTGGTTCGTCAACAGTTATTGTAGCAATATTTGACATAACAAAATCCTTTCCGTTAAATACTCTACAACGATATGTATTGCCATCTAAATCTGTAGCTCCATTTGTAATAGTAAGTGTAGCACTATTTGCTCCAGAATATATTCCACCATCAATAATATCATTAAATCCCATATCTTCATCAACCTGCCATTGAAACAAGGTTGACAACTCTGTTATTACTTGAAAATTATGATTAACTACTTCACAAACTTGAAAGTCAATAAGTGTATTAGAAATTGTTGGATTTGTTATATTCTCGTACCAAACTATTTTTTCATCAAATTCATTAACGGCAACTATGTCTATATCTCCATCGCTATCTATATCGCCAACATTGATATCCTCAATACCTGAAACACCCGAAATAATATGATGCTCAGTAAAAGAGCCAAGTCCGTCATTTTCAAATAAATAAATGCCATCAGGACTAGAACTTGATATAACATCAATATCGCCATCTAAATCAATATCTATATTTTTCAAACAATGAGGACCTCCAATAGTTCCCGAAACAGAATTACCATCTTCAAAAGTTCCACTACCCATTCCTTTGTAGAAAATTATTTTATTGTCTCCAATAGAAGAGCCAAAAACATCTGTATTGCCATCTAAATTATAATCAAATGATATTACCGAAGAAGCTCCAGTTATACTGATGTCAACATCGTTTTCGGGAAAAGAATTAAAATCACCCGTATTTTTAAACCAGACAATTTTATTTGTATTTTCACAACTTGCCACAATATCTAACAATCCATCATTGTCTATATCATCAGCATAAACAGTACCACCTCCTCCTACCGAAGAGCTTACCAAGTATTGAGTAAAATCTGAACCATTGTTTCTAAATATTACTATCTCGCCTGTTCCTTGATTTGCAGAAACAACATCAAACAAGCCATCATAGTCAAAATCAGTTGCAAACAAGGAGGTAACAGCTTCTTGATTTGTTGCAACTATTTCTGGTAAACTAAAATTTCCTGCACCATCGTTTTCATACCAAACAATCTCATTAGTTACTGATGATGCAGAAATAACATGTCCTCCTACATTCTCAATAAAAACACATTCAGGTTGTTTTAGGTCAGTGTCTATTTCATTATAACCAAAACTTCCGTTTCCTAAATTATTGTGCCAAACAACAGTATTGCTCGACATTGTTACAGAAACAACATCTAACAAGCCATCTAAATCAATATCTGCAATAGCAATATGTCCTGGTCCATTCCCATTTCCTATACTATAAATCCCGTAAGGAGTTTGATTAAAATTAACTTGCGAGAAAAGGTTTAAAGATAAAAGAATAAACACAGAAAGTATTAAGGTTTTAGTTTTCATAGTTTTAGTTTTTGGAGAATGGAAATTAAATTTTGTGAAAAGCCCACTTAGTGAAAAATGAAATAATAAGTAACTGTAGAATACGCCGTTTTTTTGTTCTTTTAATAATTTAATGATTCCATAAATTTTTAAAAGAGCAAAATAAACAAGTAGATTGGGCTTAGTTATTCTTTCTTTTTCACTTCGAGTTTATTAAGTATTAGACTTACAAATATAAAAAAATGTTGCAAATTTACAAAAATAATATTATTTTTTTTCATTAAAATATTTTCATTAAAATATTTTCTTCGTTTTGCCAACAAAGCTGTTCTTTTGCCGATTTTAAATTTAACTTCCAAGTTTTTATTTTTTCTTGATTTAATAAAATTTTATTAATCTGTTCTGCAACATTTTTGGGGTTTCTATTTGATAAATATTCTCCAATTTGAAATTTATCAATAATTCTTTTCATTTCTGGAAATGGAGAAACCAATATTGGTATTTCTGCATGAATATAGTCAAACAATTTATTTGGAAGTGCATAAAAATAATTTAATCCCATATTTTCCTCCAAACTAATTCCAATATCTGCTTTAATTGTATATTTTTTTAGTTCTGTGAAAGGTAATTTTCCAAACATTTTAACTTTGTGTTCTAATTTTAATTCAAAAATAAGTTCTTCTATTTCTTTAAAAATATCGCCACCACCAATTATCCAAAATACATGTTTATCAAGATATTGCATTGCTTTTACCATAGTTTCAATTCCTCGTCCTACATTTACAGCACCTTGATATATAATTATTTTTTTTGATTTTTTATCTTTATTTTTCAAATATTTATCATCTGTACAAATAGGAATATTTCTTACAACTTGCATATTTATTTTATATTTTTCTTTATAAATATTGGCAATAGAATGACAAACTGTGTAAGAAAATTTTATTTTTGGTAAAATAAATTTTTCTAATGCCAACCAAACATTTTGGGTAAATTTTCTATTAACAAGTTCTGGTACTTCAGTAAAATATTCGTGACTGTCGTAAACCAGTTTTATATTTTTAATTTTTGAAACCAAAAAATTTGCCAACAAAGTATCAAGATCATTTGACAAAAGGACATTTGTTTTACTAAATAATAAAAAAAGAAATAAACGAAAATTATACTCAGCATAAAATAAAACCCCTTTACTAAACAACAGTTTCATTCTTTTACATTCATAATTCCGAATTTGTAATATTTTACTATTTGTTAATTTTCGTCCAACAAGCAAAACTTGATAATCTAATTTTAAGAGAGTTAAAGCCACTTTATGAACTCTCATATCGCTTACTAAATCGTTAGTAACTGATATTATGATTTTTTTATTCATAAATAAAATATATTTTAGTAAGTTTTTGGAACATTTATTGTTTTTTTTCGTATAATATAGTGAAACAAATTTTAATTGCAATTTTTAAATTACAACAACTATGAAAAAACTTATTACATCACTCTCTATTTTAACAATATTTATACTATCTATTATTAGTTTTAACGCACAAGCTCAAAATTCCAATTTTAGTATGGAATTACAAAATTCAAGTGTTCACAATGCTGTTATTTACCCCAACCCTGTAATAGACTACAAATTCAACATTCAATCTAATCAAATTATTAGCGAAATTGAAGTTTTAAATGTTATTGGAAAAACTATTGTAACTCAAGTTAACGAAAACTTTTCAACAGATGACCTTACAGTAAATCTACCACAGTGTGAAAAAGGAATGTATATTGTTAAAATAATTTTTAATGATGAAACCCACATCATAAAAAAACTATTAGTAAACTAAGGTACTGATTCAGTTAAATTCTTATTGTATAATTTTGACATTTAATTAATTACAC
>JAOZTW010000242.1 GCA_029938985.1 Bacteroidales bacterium
AGTGGTGGCGGTGGTGGCGGTGGTGGTTTAATTTTGGATAATGGGATATTTCGTTTATTAGCATTACCACTCATTAAAACACTGAATTTTTTACTCCTAATAGTAGAATTATTTGTCCTGTAATTAGCTTTTGAAGCTGTTATTGAAACAACATCATTTGAGTTAACTCCCGAAACCATAAAATATCCACTTCCATTACTAAATTCTGGATTAGAACGTTTTTTACCGTTTACAGTGATAATATTTTTTACTCCTGCAAGTGCCTTACTACCATCAGTATTACGGAATTGAACATCACTAAGTGTAGGTCTTAAATACATGGTTCTGCCTTTATCGTCAAACTGAATAAAATCATCAACTTTGGCCGTCTTGCTTGTGTCGTTGTAAAATGCCTTTTTAGCATGAATTGTTATTGTTTCCAAAATATGAATTTCATCAAAAGCACCTTCTCCTACCACAGTTCCTCTACCGTTAATATTAGTTTTAATTGTCTGAACAACCTTTCCATCAATAAGTAATTCGGCAGTAGCATTTGCAATTGGTTGTTTTGTAACAAGATCTTTTACAACAAAACGTATCATTTTTTTAATTGGTGTTAATCGCAATGTTCTTGTAGAATCTATATCTCCATAGAAATAACGTGCATCTTTTTGAACCAAAGAATCTTTATCGTAACCATAAGCAGTTGCAAAAACACTTGCTTTGTCGCAGTATGGAAAACCGTCTAAAACCACCATACCAGCGGGGTCTGTTTTTACATTCCAAGTTTTACCATTACCACTTTTTGCAACAACATCTGCATTTGTAATTGGTTGACCATCATCAATATCAATCACTTTAAACTGATAATCGTAACTTCTATATGGAAGTTTTAGTATCTCCTCTTTTTTATTTTTCAACTTATGAAATTTTGGTTGTATGCTATCCCCCATAAAACAGTCGTTTGTAGCTGTTACAACAGTTGGCTCTCCTCCATGAAACAGTTTTGAGTAAACTGTATATTTTACATTTTCAAAAATAACAACTCCATTTTCACCAGTAATACCTTTTAAATGAACAGTATCATGAGTTAAAAATCCTTGTGTTTTAAAATTAAATAGCTGTTTATCAACATAAGTAAATTCCACATTTGTATTTGCAAGTGTTTTATTATTTACTGCATCTACTGTTTTAAAATGAACATCTTTCTTCATTACTATTAATAGAATGAGTGGTAGCAGTAGCAGCAAAAATAGCAAAAGCCACCAATAATTCCGTTGTTTGATTTTTATTACGTATTCATCTTGCTGATTATCATACGTAAACGCTTCTTTTGTTTTCATAAATGTATAATTAATTTTTAATATTTAATTCGGCTGAATTTCAACCGAATTTCCCTTTTTTTATTCACAAATTACTTTTATTGAGCCTTTTGACCAGTCGTTCATGTTGCCTTTGCTCCATGTTCGGCACGAAGAAGGAAATGAACCTTGTAAGCCACTACCAAAAGTTTTTGTTGTGAAATTTTTTATTCTTCTCTCAGTTTTCCATTTGCTGTTGTTAATAATTGCAGGACCTTTTATATCCAATAAAACTTTACCTTTAAAATTAGGTTCACTATAAAGAATTATTCTTGTACCTTTGTCCACAGCAATACCATCAAAAGTATATTTTACCGCCTTCGGAAACGCAGATAAATTATTTGGATATTCACCTTCTCCAACATATTCTCCGTATTTATCAGCAACATAAATCTTACTCATGTGTCCAGTAATTGCTACATCTGAAAGTAAAGTTCCAGAAAAATGAGCCCTACAATTTTTACGTGGTGGTTCTACATTTTGTGGTTTAGGTGGAATTTTTCCAATAGGTATTTGTCGTGACGCATCTGACGAGAGTTTGTTAACTTTCTTATTTTTAATGGTATAATCATTTTTGTTAAACTCTGGCTTCGATGATATAATTCTAACAATATCGTTTGCAATAAGTCCAGGAATAACAAAAGTACCACTACTATTACTATATTGGCTACCTTGCGATTCATTATTTACATACACCTCATTTTTAACACCCGAAAGGGGTTTTTTGGTGGTAGCATCTATATTTGTAAAAACATAATTTTTAGATTTTGGACGTAAATAAATTGTTCTTTTTTCTTCACTTAATTTCAGATAATCAGAGACTTTAAAGTTAGCAGTAAGAGTGTCGTGATAGGCATAATGTTTTACCTTTATCATCATAGTTTTTACTACATGTACTTCTTCAAAAGCACCCTTACCAACCCCATTAGTATTTGTGGTTGTTTTAATTGTATCACTTTTAATAATAAGATACGCTATAGCATTTGGTACAGATTGTTTTGAATATAAATCTTTTACAATAAAACTTACCATATCCGTTTTGGGTTTTAGATAAAGCGTTCTCCTATTCAAGTCCAAAGAAATATTTTTCACATCGCTAATTATTGTATCGTTTTCATAGCCATACTTACTTGCAATAACTCTTATTTTATCAGAACAAAATAAAATATTGTTAAACAGTGATATACCATGTGGGTCTGTTTTGCCTTCCATATTCATATCGCTTCCCGAAATAGTAACACTTACTTTTAAATCTGCATCTGGAATTGGTTGATTGTCTAGTTCGTCTATCGCTCTAAAATCGTAACTTTCCGAACGTGCCGAAAGTTTTAAAACTTCTTCTTTTTTATGTTTTAATTTATGAAAAAGTGGCATTATGCTATCTCCCATAAAGCAACCTCCAGAAGCCACAACCTCCGATTGGTCTTTGGCATAAAAAAGTAAAGCAAAAAGGGTATATTTTACATCTTCAAAAACTACTACTCCATCTTCATTTGTCCTTCCATTTTTGTCCAATGTATCTATACCAGATAGTCGTCTGTCCATGTATGTAAACTGCACATTTGCATCGGCAAGCGAAGCTTCGCTTACTATATCAATGGTTTTAAAAACTACATCTTTATTTATTCTAATTAATAAAATAAGAGGTAATAAAAGAATCAAAAATAACAGTAGCCACCAATATTTTCTCTTTTTTATTTTTATAACATATTCTTTTTTATCTTCCGAGTAGGTAAAATCTTTTTTTGCTTTCATTAGGTTGATTATTAATTATTTAAAAAAGTAAATTAATGGTAACTTAAACATTATCCAAGCTCAAGCTTGGATAATGTAAAATTGGCGACATAGATAATACATTAATAATTAAATATTTAGTAAAACATCGCCTTGTTCCAAGCTTGAGCTTGGAGTTACATTTTTATTTGAAAAAGTAATAGACTCAAATATTTCAATAATATTGATATACTACTCTAAAACTATTTTTGTTCCATAGGTTTTGTCTGTTAATTTTGTTGCTTCTGTAATAACTGCTTTGTTACCACCATTTTTCACAAAATTAATACAAGCAGAAATTTTTGGAGACATGTTACCTTCACCAAACATACCTTGTTCAAGATATTTCTCCGCTTCATTTTTATTAATAGTTTCTAACTGTTGTTGATTAGGTTTTTTATAATTGAGATAAACATAAGGTACATCAGTTAAAATATAAAGTTCATCAGCTTTTAGAGCCGCTCCAATCACAGAAGAAGCAAAATCCTTATCAATAACTGCTTCCGAAGGTCTTACACTATTTTTATCATCAATATAAACAGGTACACCTCCTCCACCAACAGTTATAACAATTATTCCTTGATTAACAAGTCTGTTAATTACCTGTTCGTTGAGTACTCTAATTGGTTTTGGAGAGGCTACAACTCTTCTCCAGCCATCTTTGGTTTTTGGACTTGTTTTAAACTGCCAACCTTTTAATTTTTTTAGATTTTCGGCTTGTTCCTTATTGTATATTTTCCCAACTCTTTTTGTTAAATTAGAAAAAGCATTATCATTTTTATCAACAACTACCTGAGTAACAAGTGTTACTACTTCTTTTTCTATTCCATGCTCTCTAAGTAAATTTCTAAGTATTCTTTCAATCATATATCCAATTCCGCCTTGCGAATCAGCAACACAAACATCAAGAGGCATTTGAGCAATACCATAAAGTTGTTCACCTGCGTCGTTTCGCATCAAAATATTTCCTACCTGAGGTCCATTACCATGAGAAATTATCATGTTATAACCTTCTTTTATCATTGGAATTAAATTTTCAAGAGTATTTCTTGTGTTTTCCTCTTGTTGTTCAATTGTTCCTATTTCATCGCCTCGTAAAATAGCGTTTCCGCCAAGGGCTACTACTACAAGTTTTTTCATATTTATGGCTTTTTAGTTATAATATACTATTATGTTGTAACTGATTTTGTTTATAAAAACAGTATTTTGTGTTTTGGAAAAATAAGTTAGTTACATTTTTTCATTAAAAAACAAAAAACTCTTTAAAATATTATGCGTATTTATTTATCATTCAAATAGATATTTAATCGTTGAATAAAATGGATTAAATTTATCACCTTGTTTTGTTAAATAAATTTCAGTAAATTTTTTTAATTCATCTGCATTTAATGTATCATCAAGAAACGGCTCAATAGCCTTTTCTCGCATATCAACCAACTTTTCTATATCAAGTTCAAGTCTTTCAATTGTTGTTTTTGCTTTTATATCGTTGTTGATTTCTGGTTTTATATGACCATCATAAGTATATTTGAATTTGCTTTCACAACTTGGGTTTAATGGTGAAATTAATAATTTATCATCAAACCAACTTCCCTTACTATTTCCACAATGTCTTGGCTCACCTTTCTGTATTTCTAATTGGCATGAGCATAATAAATTATCATATTCTAATTGTAATTCAGGATACTTATTTTTTGCTTTTGGTTTTAAATGCTCAATATGATAATCATCTACAAGTAATTCGCTTTCGCAGTAACAACATATTTCTCCTTGTTCTTTTTTTAGAGCTTCTCTTATGATATCTCTCTCAGAAGAAGTTAATCTATTCCAATTAGGTTTACCCCTTTTATACATTTTGTCATTCCCTTTCCATTCAGTAAATTCAATAGGTTCTTTATTTTTAGTAATATATTTCATTTTCCTATAATTTCTTTTCGTTTTATAAGCACATTTGCTTTTACTAACTCTGCAATATTACCATTCATTAGAATTTGTAATTCTTTAATTTTTTCTTTTGCTATTTCCAGATTATTATCTTGAATGGTCTCAAATAATTTTTGAAGTTCTTCCTTTATATCTTTGGAACGAGCATCTACATTCATTAAATCTTCAAGCAATCGGTCTGTATTCATTCCATAAGACTGAATTGGTTTGGAATATGAAATTCCTGATTTACTGTATTTTAACAAGAAAATATTTTCGGGTTTTATATGACCTAATATTTGTGGAGAATGTGTAGACACAATAAATTGACAATTTGGAAATACAGTTGTTAATCTGGGTATTATCATTCTTTGCCAACTTGGATGTAAATGCAAATCAATTTCATCAATAATTATTATTCCTGCACCATTTAAAGGATTTTTCGCATAAGAATTAGCAATTGATAATCTACGTGCGATATCTCCAACCAATGCAATAATGTTTTTTTCCCCATCAGAGAGTTGGTCCAATCTTAGTGTAACTCCTTTTTTATCAATAAGCATTTGTAGTGATGGTATTCTTGTTATCCTAAGGTTTGTATATTCGGGAATAAATTGTTCAATTGCTTTAATTGTATATTGCAACTCTTTACCGTTATGAATAGATACCTCTTTAATTCTATCAAATTCGTTTTTAAGAATTCTATTTAAGTCCCTAACAATTTCTTTTGTATTTAGATGCCATTCTTTATTTTTGAGATTTTGAGATTTTATAGGGGCTAATTCTTTAAATAAATTTTCTATTTCTTGTTTACCTTTGTTGCTTATCCACCAGAAGCTTAATAAAAGAGCAAATAAAAGAGTTTCCCATGTAAAGAGAATAAAATTAGTTTGTATTTCTTCTTTTTCATAGTAGCGATGAAAAGTTTCAATAATTTTATCTAAAATATGAAATGGAAATCCTTCTAATCCTTTAATATTGTCTAATTTAGAATCCGAGAGTAAACTCATTTTATGGAAAAAATATTCAATATCATGTAATATGTGTCTTATATTTTTTTCTGATATAAATTTTGTATCTTCTATTAATTTAATTAGTTCATGAAATAAATATCTTGGGTCTTCGTAAAAATATTCTTGATTAAGAAACTGAATTAAACGTTTATTATATGATTGTTTTGTTAAGCTCCTGTTTATATATAGTGTGTCAATAAGTTTTTTAACTCTTTTTTTTATCCAGTTACTGTTTTGTTGCATCCATTTTGAACGTGATTGTAATTTCTCATTTCGTATATCATCTTGAATTCTAAACCATTCAAAAAATGATTGAAAATTAGCATTTCCACCAAGTGCATTCTCATAAACATCAAGAACATATATAGTATCTTTACCTTTTATGTCTGGTGAAATTGTATCTACATTTCTATCAACAGGATAATAAACTATTACTGGTAATGAATTATTTTTATCTTTAAAATCGCTGTAGTTACTGGCAAGTTTAGAAGCGTCTTGTAAATTCGATTTTTCTTTTGAAGAGTAACCTTTTACTGTTTTTATTAATTTCCATGTAAAATCAGTTTTGCTATCCAAAATATTAATCTCAATACTTGATTTTTTTTTATTTGTCCTAATACTTAATTCAGGAATATGTCGTCCCGATATATTAGGACGTTGTATTCTATTTATTAACCAAGAAAGAGAAATTGCTAATCCATCAAGAGTTGTGGATTTTCCAACACCATTAACGCCAACAAAAACATTGATATTTTCACCGAAGTTAAATTCAATATCTTTGATAGCTCTGAAATTTTGGATTTTAATTTTTTCTATTCTCATATCCTAATTATTTTATTTTTAAATCTGACAAAGATATAAAATTTGACATTGGTCCAGTTTAGTTCTCAAATCACTATCTTATAATTATCAATATATTAACGTTATACGATTTAGTACTATTTGAAATGAAATAATATTTTTTCTATTTATTTTCATATTTAGATACTAAATCTGTTACCCAATTAAATAATGAGGTATCTTTTTTTGGCATTTTTCATAAATGCAAATTACTGCCTTATTTTGATTATTTTAAAATCCTCATTTACAATAAGTAAACTGCGGTATTTAAAAAATAAAAATGCCTTGTACTTTACACTTATGAAAAACGCCCTTTTTTTTCATAAATAACACGACAACAACTTCTGTAAAGTTTTAAATAACAGACATATACAGTACAAACTAAACCAGTGCCTTATTTTTCAATTCCTAAATTTTACTGTTCCAGACTACATTTTTTCATTTCATTTTCAATTTCTATAAAATTAAAATCCCACAAATTTAAAGCAATAATTTGTTGTTTTATCTCAAAAAATATAGGAGAAGTTAAAATTACTGTTGAACAAAAAGCACTAAATTCTGCTTTTGGAGTTGCTGTTTTCAT
>JAOZTW010000243.1 GCA_029938985.1 Bacteroidales bacterium
CACGCCGACAGTTTATATACAATTGTTTGTGCGAGAGCGATGTACAACTTTACGTTGGTAGCCAAATAAAAAAATGAAAAAATGAAAAAAGTATTTTTAACATTATTTGCATTTATTGTAGTATTGACAGTAAACGCACAGGAAAAAGCCGATAAAACCAACAACAATGGTAAGTATTCAGGTTTAGTAATCAAAGTAGAGTTCAAAGGTAAGGGGTTTAAAGATGGTCGTAAAAAATTTAAAAAACAATACGACATCGGAAAACATGAAGCAGAAACAATTGGAGGAGTAGAAATACCAGCAGGATACTGGGTGTATATGAAAGAGGGAATGCCAAAAGTAGTATCAACTACAGAAAGTGGAGCTAATGTAAGTGTTGGAGTTGGCGATGTTATTCAATTGGGGAAATCAATGGCGGTTACACCTGTTATGTACGTTTGGACTAAGGCATCTATTCCCAAGCCTTCAAATTCGGGGAGTTCTTCGGGGTCAACTACAAGTAATAAAACAAAGGGAACAAGTATTAATTTTAGTACAACTTCTACTGGTGAGTTTGGCTTACTAACAGATAAACGAGATGCGAAAAAATATAAAACTGTAAAAATAGGAAGCCAATGGTGGATGGCTCAAAACTTAAATTATGAAGTAGATAAGTCTTATTGTTATGATAAAAAAACTGAAAATAGTGACATATATGGACGTTTATATCCTCAAAAGATAGCAAAAACTGTTTGTCCAGATGGTTGGCACTTACCAACAGCAAAAGAATTTAATGTTCTATCAAAATCTGTAAGTGATAATAATTTTGCTTTAAAAGAAGCAGGAATTGGTCACTGGGCTGGCACTAACAAAATGTCAACAAATAAAACTGGTTTTACTGCATTACCTGCGGGATATTTATATGGTGGTTATAGTAATTTAGGAAAAGCTGCAAATTTTTGGACTTCCGAAGGTTTATACTATGTTCACATGAAAAGTGAAAATTCGGTAATGCACTTTGAAACAGAACACAACTATGGGCACTCTGCTTTTTCGGTAAGATGTTTAAAAGATGCTGGAAGTGCTTTTAATGCAAATCATGTAAAAACCGAAAAATCTAATTGGGCTACTGGTTCACCTGTTGTTAAAGAAGAGCCTGTAGCCGATAAGTCCGTAAAACTAAAAGTAACAGTGAAAGCAATAGGAGGAAGCCGACCTGCTTCAAACGTAAAAGTTTATCTTTTTGAAGAAAAGTCCAAATGCGAAAAAGGTTTAGGAAATAAACAAATGCAAATGACAAACAGTAAAGGAGAAGCTGTTTTTACAAACCTAAAAGTAGGAATTTTTTATTATGTAAAAGCAAAAGACGGCAATAACATAACCGATTGCACAAGCACAATGAGAATTACCGATAAATACGAAAACAGATTAAAAATATCATTTTATTAACAAAAAAGTGCTGTCATTGCTTTAATATGCCGAATGACAGCACTTTTTATAATACTTAGAAAACATGAAACAAATATTGACAACAATTTTAGTGATAATTTTTTCTATTTCTGTATCAGCACAAGAAGTGATAACAAAAATAGAATACGATGGAGTTTATGCAGAAATATCAACAGGCCAGTATATTAAATTAACAGAAAATAGAGCATTTGCAGGAAGATACATTGATGGAGGTTGGTCTAATATGAAAAAATATTTGATACCAGATATCTATTTTACCGACCAAAATAATGTTATAAATTTACCAACCTTAAAGAAAATTATTTTTAAAGGAGCCGATTTTAAAGCCGAAAGTATGCGATTATTAAGTATTCACCCTGGCGAAGATGTAAGTAAAACATGGATTCAGTGTAACGACAGAAGTGTAAACTGGAATAATAATGCACGTTTTTATTTGCCCAAACGTCCTCACAAAGATAGTGAACGGTTTCTTGGTACAAATTTTATTATGAACCAAAAATCTCAATATCTATGGGATATTACTATTGAAGATAATATTGCTATAAACGAAAATACAATAATGTGGATTGGTAATAAATTTTGGATTTTTAACATGCAAAAACAATTCATTGCTACTAAACGTAAAAAAACTCATTCTAAATTGCCAGCACACGAAGGTGTTTTTGTAAAAATGAAAAATAGTACCTATCTTGAACTTGACACAACTGTTTACGATAGTGGGCATTTTTTTTATTTTGCACAAATGGGCTGTGGAGGTGAATGTTTCAGAACAGCAAATGGCTCAAATATTAATCCAAGTGCATTGGCTCGTTCGCATTATTATTTATCGGAACGATTTGATTTGCAAAAAAATAAAGTAGCAAAAACACAATTTGTTGAAATAATAATAAAAGGAGCAAGTTTTGATATAGAAAAATTTAAACTCTACAAAGTTGATAAGATTGAAGTTGCACGAGAGAATAAGTGTGTGTTGTGGCACTACGAAGATAAAGTAAATTATGTAACCGATTGGAAAGATAAAACAATTTATAAATACGGTAAGCAAATAAAATGCTTACGCAAAACGAATGATAACAACTTTGTTTTTGAACAAGAACAAGCTCTCGAAGTAGGAATTTATACTGTTTGTACAGGAGAGGAATGTTATCAAATAATAATTGATTAATTATAAAAATTGGCTACCCACGTAAAGTTGGACAATTTGCTATCTAACTGTCAGACACTCTTAAAAGTGTCTGACAGTTGTCCAACTTTACGTGGGGAGCCTAAAAATTAAAAACTATGAAAAAAATAACTATTATATTATTTTTAATATTTTTACTACAATCAGGATTTTCGCAAGTAAATAGAAAAGCCGATAAAATATTTTCTCGTTTTTTTTCAAAAGATTTATTTACAAAATCATATTCGTTAAAATCGAAAAAATATACAGGTGAAAATTTGCCAAACAATGATTTTAATGTTCCTCGTTTAAGAGTACCATATAAATATGGTTACAACACACTATCTACTTCTTTTGGCTGGCAAAAGTTTTCTTTTCTTAATTCTACTTTTGCTACAAATCGGCTTAACCCTTCTTTTGATTACCGTTTTGGTAGCTACATGGCTTTGAGTGTAATGTATCGTCCTCTACGTTTTGAGTTAAATCATTTTACGGCAAGATATTCGTATAACGACAACAAAGAAGATGTGAAGGCGTGGAAATTCGGTTTGTACTCTCAAGTACCAATCCTTAACTCTTTACATCTTGGTGCAGGAATTATGTATGGCAATATATCTAATCCCGATATTTTAGTTAATACAACAGAAAACTTGCAAAAATTTAATGTTCCTTATTGGTCTATTAATTATGTAGGGCGACCAATTCGTTCTACAATTAGGTTGGTTAATCCAAATTTTTATATCCAAAATAAAACGCTTAAATCAATTTATTTAGCACTACCATATTTTAATGTCCAATATTCACAAAGCTTTTCTGTTAATAATGATTATGCTTTTAATCAGTTATATGTTGGAGTAACCTTTCGCCCAAGTAAATATAAATATATTGGAAAAAGGTTTTATTATTTACTTCGTGAAATAAATTTTGACTTTGACTTCGACTTTGATTCTGGTTTTGATTTTTTCGATGGTTCGGCGGGATATATTTTAGAAGACGGTGCTATGCTTACTTCACTTGGCTATGTAAAAACAAATTTTTTAAACGAGAATTATCTGAAAAATAAAGAAGCAGGAATTATTACTCCAGTTGGCGGATTTGAATACAAAATAAAAAGCATGAATTGGTTTCCTTTAATAGTAGATTTCAGTATGTTTTCTTCTGAATTTAACATTGAATCTGTAAATTGGAATTTTGCCGACACTGTAAACGCACACCACCGAGGGATGGAGCTTGCTGTTAATTTACCATTGTTCCTAAAATTTGAGTATTTTGTACCTTATGTAGGAGTTGGTTTTAATACCTCTTCGTTAACCAATAAAACAATATGGGCGGCAAACGACCCTAAATCTGTTAATTACTATGAAACAGTTTCAATAAATACCTCCAGTTTATTATGGAAAGTTGGTTTTTTTACTATTATCAACGAAACTTGGGTTTTTTATTATGAATATAAACATTCGTTTCTTAATAAAAATCATTCATTTAAACAATTTTCTATCGGAGTAGGTTTTTTAATAAATAACTTATAAATTTTTAATCAATCATGAAAAAATACACTTTTTATATACTAATAATTATTATTTTAAGCTCGTGTGTAACCATGCGTCCTGATGCAGTAAGTATTAGTGAACCAGATTATAATAAAAGAAAAACAGTTCACAACGCACATTACGACCATGTGCTTACTCCCATAGGAGTTGGCTCAATGGTGGTAGCTGCCGGAATTGGTTCGGTAGCAGGATATAAATCAAATATGTTTACATATTATGATGAAAACACTCAAAAAAAAATAGGTGTGGGTGGTATGCTAATTGGTGGAAGCACAAGTTTTATAATTGCAAGATACCTAAATCAAGCTTTTGGTTGGGGGAAAATTACATATCCCGAAACCGCACAAAAATGGGTAGAAGATGTAAATAAAGAATACAAATATACAAGAACAATAGATGCAGAAAATTTTGTTATTATTCATCAATCTGTTGAAGCCAATTATATAGTGAAAAATATTCAAGATGCAAAAGATTTTGCAACAGCATTTCCTAATAGTAAATATAATGATAAAATTGTTAGTGCATCTGCATCTGTTGTAGAACGAGATGATATTCCCGAACTTATAATATTATTTAATAATGCGAATAATTTGAGTTTATTAAAAAAACAATATATAGTTTTAAGCACATCAACAGTAGAATGTATTGAGGCTAAAAATAAATATTCGGAACTAAACAAAGATGCAGAAAAAAAAGCTTCCGAAAAAATATGCTCTTATAATGATTTAAAGTTATTTAAAGACAACTATCCTTCAAGTTCGCATATGAATAGTTCTATTGGAAATGCTCTAAAAACTGTTTCATATATAGAAATTCCAAAAATTACAAGTTTATTTTCAGACAGACAATATTCAAATTTATCAAACCTGGAATCAGCAAAAAATACATATATACAAAAAAGTAAATCAAGTTTAAGTTTGTATATAGCTGCAACAAAGAAATATCCAGATATATATACCAAAAAAACAATTGAAAAAGAAAGTGCAAATTTGGTAAAATCATATACAGATGCTTCTGTGTTTAAAAACGAGTTTGGAGCTTACAGTAGTTATTCAAATGTTACCTTTTCCAATGCTTTAAAATATTGTTCGCAAAATGAAATACCTTATTTGTTAAATTTATTCAAAAATATTAAATATTATAATAAAGAAAACGCAAAAATTGAATATATAAAACTCTCTAAAACACCAAGAGATTTTATTTCTGCAATAAAAAAATATCCAAATACAAAACTAAGAATAAAAACAAATATAAATCTAAATAATTTAAGTGATGTTAAGTATCTTTGTTCTAAACTTCAAAGAAATAGAACAACTTTAGGAAATATGGCAATAAGCATTGAAAATCAAGTGAGAGATGATTTCTTATATGAAAAATATAATTATGCCTCAAATAGAAACTTATCTGCACAAGAAGATTTTAAACAAATGTTATCGCAAGAGACATTTCTTGATGCCCGAAATAGAAAATATAATGGAAGTAATAGAAATTATGTTTCGTTGATTGACAATAAAATTAACATTTCAAAGGCAAAAATTGAAAAGCAAGAAATGATAGATAAATATGGTAAAGATTATGTGGTGGACTCCAAAATGAGTAATAAAAATGGCTGGTATTGGGGCAGTTACAAAATATATTCGTTAACTTTTGCAGACGGAACAACAGGAGTAATGTATTACGATGATGGGAACTTTTTATTAACTTCAGGAAGAACAAAAACAGATAAACATTATTATAGTTCAAAAAGAGAAGCAGAACAAGGAGCTTACACATATAAAAAAACAGGAAGAATAGTTGGTCACACAAATACCTATGAATATCTTGGAGGAACAACTACAAGTAATAGTGATTATTCAAATAACAATACGTCAAATTCGTATCCATGTTGGAAAAGTTGCGAATATGAAGAAACGAGAACTGTTGCTGCCTTTGATGGAAATAAATATGCTGTTTACAAAGTAGAATGTAAAGATTATTCAGAAGAATATATTTACTACGATCATATAAATAAAAAATGGTGTATAGAAAATAATTTTGGTTTTGATGACTGTGAAGATACAAAAGAAGAAATATTAAGAATGGCTTGTGATTGTGAAGAGTAGCAATTATTAAATAATAATATAAAATAAATTTAAATTATGAAAAATAAAATAATATATTTATTAGTAATAGTAATTTTTTCGGCATGTGCCAAAAATGAAAATCAAGAAATAATGGAAACATTGTTTTTCAACGAACAAGATATAGACAGCTCGGCACAAAATTCTTTATACCCAGAAAAATATAACAGCAGTCCACCCGAAAAATATAATACGGTTTATTCTTATGATTTCACAATTGAAGATACCGAAATCTGGACAGCTGGCACCTATGGAGATGGACAGTTTACTACAAAATACGAGAACGGAAAATATCATATTCATAATAATAGTCTTTCAAAAGCACATCTTGTTGGCGATGATTTTTATTATCTTGATTTTAATAAAAACTATGAAATAGAGGTGAAAATTAAAATAGGTAATGGTAGTAATGGTAATGGTAATGGTATAATTTTTGGCTATGATGCAACAGGTTCTGGAGGTATGGCTTTTGGTATTCACGATAATACAAGTACTGGAGGTTATAAAGTTTGGTATTATTCCAATTATTACGACCGAATAGAGCAAGTATATAAAAAAGAACAAAACTCAAATTTTGAACAATATCAAGACAACAAACTAACAATAAGACATTTTGACGGACAATTTTATTACTTCCTAAATGAAACTCTCCTATATCAAGCAAATATTGAAACAAATTATCAAAATAGATTAGGTTTTGTAGTATCTCGTACAGATGATATCTACATAGACGATATTGTTATAAAAGAGCAAGAATAGTTTTATATAGATTTTTTGAGGTTTTAATAAGTATCCAAAATAGTTAAAATACACATTTACAGAAGAAAACTCAAATTTTAAGAATTTTGAAGTCCTTGATTTTTGAGTTTCTATGAGTGTTTTCTAATTAACCTTTTCAAATAATTATCTCTTATTTTTGTATGAACATTTAGATGTTACTGTTAAAACAGACACTTGATTTTATATTTTTACTCCCACTACAACAATATCATCTATTTGAAGAAAATTAGCTTTCCAATAGAACACCGTTTGCTGTTGTAATATCCTTTCGTCTAACCAGTTCGTTTAAATATGATATGCCAAGCATACTAACAAAACCACTTGGCAAACCATGCCCAGTGCAGTCTGCTGTTGCATAAGGCATATTAAAATAAATAATTAACCAATTTAAGCGATGTTATTTTTATT
>JAOZTW010000009.1:0-19202 GCA_029938985.1 Bacteroidales bacterium
AAATGAGCATTTTAATATTTCAAAAGTAACGAAGAAATTGATACTCGTAAAAAACGCTCTTAATTTTTATTTAAAAGAGCTTTTACTTTTATTGCAATTGTTTTGCCATCTGCTTTTCCTTGTAGTTTTTTTGAAGCCATTCCCATAACTCGTCCCATATCTTTCATTGATGTTGCATTTTGAGAACTTATAATTACAGAAATAATATTATCTAACTCATTATCTGATATTTGTTCTGGAAGATATGGCATTATAAAATTCACCTCAGCAATTTCAATTTCATAAAGGTCATTTCGTCCTTGTTGTTTGTATAGTTCTGCTGATTCTTTTCGTTGCTTTACCATTTTTTGCAAAATAGCAACTCCCTTCTCTTCGCTAAGTTCTGTTGATTTTCCTCCTTCTGTTTTCACAAGAAGAATTTGTGCTTTTATAGCTCGCAATGCTTGAAGTTTATCTTTTTCTTTTAATTTTATCGATTGTTTTATATCGTTATTTATTTGTTGTGTTAAATTCATTTTTTATTTTTTATAAATAATTAAATTTTATGTATTTAATGTTGTAAAACTTTGTTTTTTTAACAACATTTTTTATAAATAATTGAATTTTAAGGTGTAAACCAATTCCTAATTCTTAATTACATTTTTAAATGTCTTCTTTTTTTAGATTCGTATATGTCAGGTATTGTTATCATTAAAGCTGTTTCTTCAACCATTCCAAAATGATCATTTAGTGAAGTTCCAAATACTTTTAGCGTTGGAGAAATATTCATATAAGTGTTAATAAGTGGCGGAATGTTTTCTCCTAATTGCCTCATTCGTGAAGACAGTAATCTTACGTCTTTAACAAATTCATCTTTCGTTAAATAAGAAGATAATTTTGAAATATCTGTCTCTATTTCAATAGGATTTTTAGGTGTTAATAAATTATCACTATCATGAAAATGTTTCTTGAAAAAATACAATAATAGATCTCTTGCTTCTTTATTAAAATGAGTGTACATTGTTACTTTTCCAAAAAAATATTTTGAACCTTCACAAAGTATTGATAAAGCACCCAAACCATCCCATAAATTATCTAATGCGAAAATTGCTTGTCTTTTGGCTTTACTTGCCTGAAAACGAGGTTGAACAAACGAACGACCAAGTTCTATAGTATAAGGTAAGTAGTTATTAATAAACTCATCTGATAAGTCAAAAAGCCTGTTTGTGGCTAAATCAATATTTCCTTCCTTGTCTCTTGGTGCATTTTGGAGGTAAATAAACCTATAGCCACCAAGTAGTTCTTGTTTTAATGGATCCCAGACTATTAATTGTTTATACGGAATTTCGGCAGTATCGTATTTATCAATATCAACTTCTTTTCCTGTACCACCGCCTGCGTTTCTAAAAGTCACCTCACGAAGTCTTCCTATTTCCAACATTGTATTAGGCGAATCATGATGAGTAACAATATAAACATCATTATCACCATAATTTGTTTTTTTCACAAACTTATCTGGTGTTAATTCTTTTTCTATAAGAATTTTATCAATTGGAGAAATAATATTTTTCATTTATATATTTTTTATGTTTGTTAAAATTTGTTAATTCTTGGTTTGTGAAGTAAATTCTACTAATTTTGAATTTATTATTGTAAAAGTGGATATTATAATCTGCGTATATTTTTCAATTAAAAATACGGTGTTTTTCATAAGTGTATAGTACAAGGCATTTTTATTTATTAAATACCGCAATTTACTATTGTAAATGAGGATTTTAAAATAATCAAAACAATGCTGTAATTTGCATTTATGAAAAATGCCAAAAATACTTTATTCTGCAAGTTTATATGTTTTACTTCTTACATATTCAACCCATTCATTAATGTGTTTTGATTTGTCAAAAGTCTCAAAAGGAATAGGTTTACCTACTTTTATTGTTATTGTTTTACCTCGATATCCAAACATTTCATCTGGCAAATATATTAATTCAATATTAAATTTAAAACCAAAAAACTTTCTTAAGTTTGCGAAGTTATAAAAAAAATTTGAATTTTTACCACCAATAAATACAGGAATTATATCTCTTTTGTATTGAATTGATTTAGTAATAAAACTCTTCTTCCATTTTAAGTCAGTTATTTTGCCCTTTATCTTTCTGGAAACCAGACCAGCAGGAAAAACAATTATTTGTATGTCACTTCTATATAATTTGTCAATTTTTTTTATTTGTTGCTTCGAAAACTTCCCATAAACATTAACTCCTGCAAATAATGGTCTGAAATTATGAAAATTTAACAAAATATCATTAACAATTGCTTTTGTTTTGCCGATTTCAGTTCCTATTTTATAAATGATAGCTACACCATCAAGTCCTCCAAGCGGGTGATTAGACGCAAATACATATTGTTTCTCTTTTTCAATATTTTCAATTCCCTCAAGTACTACTTTTATATCTAAGAATTTTAGTGCTTCTTCTGCAAACGGTAAACCACTCAAATGTCCACGAGTTTTTAATTCTTCATTCATTTCTTTTTGATGGAGTAGTTTTTTAATATAATTTACTAAAAATTTCGGAATTAATCGGTATTTTTTTTTAACCGATTTTTTAAAATATTTTCTATATCAATATATTGAATTTTATTTTCTTCTTTCATTTTCTTAAAATTTAAAAAGTCTAAAATAGATACTTTTTTTTAAAATAAGAAATTTCAAAGTTTTTTTTTTTTTTTTTTTATGCAAAAGCACTTATAAATCAGCATTTAAAAAAAAAAAAAAAAAAAGTGGTAAAAAATGGTAAAAAATGGTTGTTTGTGTCATTTTTTTTATATTTTTACAACTTGAAAATAATAGATTTTTTTATGACAACATTTATAGGTGATATAACTTGCAAAATAGACTCAAAAGGGAGAGTTCTATTTCCTGCTACATTAAAAAAGCAGATAACTACTTCTAATAGTGGTAGTTTTGTCATTAAAAAAGACATTTTTGAAAACTGTTTAATATTATATCCTATTGATGAATGGGAAAGACAAGTTCAAATTATCAGAAAAAAGTTAAACCCTTATAATCGTGAACATAGTAAATTTCTTAGGGGTTTTTATAAAGATACACAGGAAGTTAATTTAGACTCAAATAACAGATTTTTAATTTCTAAAAACTTACTTAACCTTATTAGTGCAAAAAAAGAAGTACAATTAATTGGGCTTGATTCAAAAATTGAAATATGGGCAAAAGAATATTACCAAGACATGGCTCACAACGAAAATGAATTTGCTCAACTTGCAGAAAAAATTCTTGGAAATGAAATTTTTTAAATGAAATTTTTAATTGAAATTCAGTTGAAATTCAATGGAAATTAAAAATTTTATTAAGAGTTTGAAAAAATTATTAATAAATATAAAAGTGTAACCAGTTAATTTCCATTGTTTTTCAACTGTTTTTCATTTTAAAATTAAAATTTATGAATTATCATACACCCGTTTTATTACAAGAGAGTATAAAAGAGCTTGATATAAAGCCTTCTGGAATATATATTGATGTTACTTTTGGAGGTGGAGGTCATTCAAAAAAAATTTTGAATAAATTAGATAATGGAAAATTAATATCGTTTGATCAAGATATTGATGCCCATAAAAACACAATTAACGATGATAGATTTACTCTTATTCGTTCCAATTTTAAATATCTAGAAAATTTTTTAAACTATTATAAAATTGAAAAAGTAGATGGTATTTTGGCAGATTTGGGAGTATCTACACATCATTTTGATATGCCTGAAAGAGGTTTTTCGTTTCGTTTTGATGCTAATTTAGATATGAGAATGAACACAAATTCGGAAATGAATGCTGAACATATTATTAATAATTATACAAAAAAAGAGCTTTTTTTATTATTTAAAAAATATTCGGAAATTAAAAATACAGGAAAACTTGTTGACATAATAATAAGGTGTAGAAAAGAAAATCAAATTAAAACTACTTTTGAATTTGTAAACTCAATAAAAGATTGTATTCCTGCAAGAGCAGAAAATAAATATCTTGCTAAAGTTTTTCAAGCTTTAAGAATTGAAGTGAACAACGAAATTGATAATTTAAAATTATTTATACAACAATCAGTTAAATTTTTAAAACCAGATTCTCGACTTGTTGTAATTAGCTACCATTCGTTGGAAGATAGATTGGTGAAAAATTTTCTTAAAACAGGGAATTTTGAAGGCAAACAAGAAAAAGATATTTACGGAAATATTATTTCTCAAGTTAAGCAAGTAAACAGAAAGGTAATAGTTCCAACACAACAAGAAATAAAACAAAACAATAGAGCAAGAAGTGCAAAAATGAGAGTTGGAGGTTTGCAATCTGTTCAAATTCATTAATTCCTAATTACCGTTACGGAGTTAAAATGTAACAATTAAATTACAAATGAAAGACATATTTAAAACTATAATTGATGGAACAATTCTTACTAACAAGTCTGTAATTAAGCATATTCCATTTATTCTTTTTCTTGTTTTACTCGCTTTAATTTCAATAGGAAATAGAAATTTTTCGGAACGAATAATAAATGATATAAATAAATCGAGAAGAGATGTTAGAGAAATGCGAGCAAATTCAATAACAATAGCATCTGAATTAATGATAATTAGCAAACAAACAGTTATTTACGAGGAGGTAAAAAAAAGAAAAATTGATTTGAATGAAGCAACCGAACCTCCAATTAAAATAGAATTAAAAGATTAGTAATGAAAATTAAAGAGCAAATAAATTTCAGATTAATAATTGTCTATCTCGGAATAGTATTTTTTGCATTACTTATTCTAATACAAATTATTTATTTGCAAAATTTCAGGAAAAAAACGTTAGAATCACAAGCTCAAACAACTAATTTCAAAGTTATTGAAGCAAGTAGAGGTGATATTTTATCTATTGACGGTAGAGTACTCGCAACTTCTGTTCCTAAATATAGAATTTTGATGGACACACAGGTTGCATATTTAACAGATTCGCTTTTTAACTCCGAAATAGATAGCTTGGCATCTTGCTTTAATCTACTGTTTGAAGATAAAACAAAAGAAGAGTATTTTGAAATATTAAAAGTTGGCAGAGAGAAAAAAAATAGATACTTATTATTGCAAGAAGATGTCTCTTTTAGAGACTTACAGCTAATAAAAACTTTTCCATTATTAAAATTTGGAAGATATAAAGGAGGATTAATTAGTGAAGAAGAATTTATTAGAACTCTACCTCATGACTATCTTGCTCGTCGTACTATTGGTTATAAAACACAGGATAACAGAAAGGTAGGTATTGAAGGGGCATTTGATGAATACTTAACAGGGCGAAATGGTTTCAAGCTTATGCAAAAAATTTCGGGCGGTTCGTTTAAAGAATTAAATTATAAAGACGCAATTGAACCTGTAAATGGAATTGATTTAATTAGCACAATAAATATTAACATTCAGGATATAGTAGATAAAGCTTTAAGAAAAAGATTGATAATGCACAATGCCGAATACGGCACAGCTGTTTTGATGGATGTTAAAACAGGAGAAGTAAGAGCGATTGTTAATCTTACAAAAGAAGCCGATTCTGTTTATGTTGAAGATTTTAACTATGCAATTGCACGATTATACGAACCTGGTTCTACTTTTAAATTGGCATCTATGATGATAGCTTTTGAAAAAGGAGGTTTGGAGTTAGATGAAATTATTGACACCAAAAGAGGTGTTATGAAAATACAGGATTTTTATATAAGAGACCATAAAAAAGGTGGTTATGGAAAAATTAATATTCAAGAAGTGTTTGAACATTCGTCAAATATTGGTGTTTCTATAATCGCAAAAAGACAATTTAAAGACAATCAAATTGAATTTTTAGATAGATTATATTCAATAGGTTTTGGCGACAAATTAGGTATAAAACTAAAAGGTGAGGTGGCACCACAAATAAAATATCCTGACGATGCAGGTGGATTTTGGTCGGGTGTTTCTTTAATGCAAATGGCACAAGGTTATGAGCTCAAAGTTACTCCCTTACAAATTTTATCTTTATTTAATGCAGTGGCAAATAATGGAAAACTTTTACGACCAATTTTTGTGAAAGCTTTTAGAGAACATGGCGAAATTACAAAAACATACAACGCAAAAACATTAAACTCCGCAATTTGTTCTGAGGAAACACTGAATAAAGTGAAAATTTTGTTAGAAGGAGTTGTAGAACGAGGTACTGCCGCTAAATATGTTAAAAGTGAGAGTTTTAAAATAGCAGGCAAAACAGGAACTTCTGAAATTGCTGTTGGCAAAACAGGTTATCACACCGAAGACGGAGTGTTTAATAATGCTTCTTTTGCAGGATATTTTCCTGCCGAGAACCCTAAATATTCTTGTATAGTACTGATTAGTAAACCTCGTCGCTTTTCTTCTTATGGTGGCTCGGTTGCTGGTCCTGTTTTTAAAGAAATAGCAGAAAAATTATTTGCTACAGATTATGAAATGCAAAATAATAAAATTTTTGATGTAGCTAATATGCCAAATAACAACGAATTACCAGAATCAAAATACGGTAGTTTGAAATTATTAAACACCATTTTTTATAATCTAAATATTTTAACAAAAGGAAAAATTGACAACGATAAAAGATGGATTAAAACATCTGTTGAAGATAATAAAATAGTTTATTCTGAATTTGAACATGACGAAATATATGTTCCAGATGTGTGTGGAATGGGGGCAAGAGATGCTATTTTTATTTTAGAAAACAAAGGTTTAGAAGTAGTATTAAAAGGACGGGGTTCAGTTAAAAAACAATCTTTAGTACCTGGAAGAAAAATTAGAGAAAACGATAAAATAATATTAACATTAGAAATATAAAAAAAGAAATTCAGTTGAAATTCCCTTTTTTTTCATTTAAAAAATAATTTATGCTTTTAAATAAAATATTATCAAATCTTATAACATTAAAAATTGTTGGGAAAACAGATATTTCTGTTTCTAATTTACATATTGATTCTCGAAAAGTTGTTGATAATAGTTTATTTGTTGCAATAATTGGAACTTTAAATGATGGGCATAAATTTATTGATAAAGCAGAAAAAAATGGTGCGTCAACAATCGTTTGCGAAACATTGCCAACTGCTTTATGTAAAAACATAACATATATACAAGTATCTAATACTCAAACTACTCTTGCGAGAATTGCTTGTAGTTTTTATGAAAATCCAAGTAAAAAATTAAAATTGATAGGAGTAACTGGTACAAATGGAAAAACAACTATTGCAACTCTACTTTATCAATTGTTTTCGGAGCTTGGTTATAAAGTTGGATTAATATCTACAATAAAAAATTTAATTATTGATACAGAAATTAAGGCAACACTAACAACTCCAAACTCTATTGAGCTTAATTATCTGTTAAACAGAATGGTAAAAAATGATTGTGATTATTGTTTTATGGAAGTAAGTTCACACGCAATTGACCAGCAAAGAATTGAAAATGTTGAATTTATAGGAGGTATTTTTACCAATATCACCCACGATCATTTAGATTATCATAAAACATTTAAAAATTATATAAAAGCTAAAAAATCGTTTTTTGATAAGTTAAATAAAACCGCTTTTGCTCTTACAAATATTGATGATAAAAACGGTAATGTTCTGGTACAAAACACTAAAGCAAAAATCTACTCATACTCCTTGCGAACAATGGCAGATTTTAAAGTGAAAATAATGGAGAGTAATTTTAACCACACCTTATTATATATAGATAAAAACGAGGTTTGGACACAATTTAGTGGAAAATTTAACAGTTATAACCTGCTTGCAGTTTATGCAACAGCAGTTTTGATGGGAGAAGAAAAAATTGAAATTCTTAGAATTATTAGTAAATTAAAACCAGTTGCAGGACGTTTTGAAACTATTGAAAATAATGGAATTACAGTAATTATTGATTATGCTCATACACCCGATGCACTGAAAAATGTAATTGACACAATTAATGATATAAAAAGAATAAATCAAACTTTGATAACAATTGTTGGAGCTGGTGGCGACCGAGATAAATCAAAACGGTCAGTTATGGCACAAGTGGCAACGCAAAACTCGGATAAAGTAATACTTACTTCGGATAATCCACGAACAGAAAATCCAGAAAATATTATTGAAGATATGTATAAGGGAGTTGAATATCAAAATACCAACAAAGTTTTGAAGATAACAAATAGAAAGGAGGCAATAAGAACATCAATTTTTATTGCTCAAAAAGGAGATATTATTTTGATTGCAGGAAAAGGACACGAAAATTATCAAGAAATTAATGGAGTAAAAACTCATTTTGACGACAAAGAAATTGTTTTAGAACAATTTAAAAATAATTAACAAATTAAAATTAATACTAACATGCTTTACTATCTTTTTCAGTATTTAGATACTATTGGAGTTCCTGGAGCTGGAGCGTTTCAATTTATTTCGTTTCGCTCAGGCTTGGCAATAATGCTATCGCTAATTATATCAATGATTTATGGGAAAAAAATCATTAATTTCTTACAAAAAAAACAAATTGGTGAAATTGTTAGAGATCTTGGATTGGCTGGACAATACGAAAAAAAAGGAACTCCCACAATGGGAGGCATTATAATAATTGCATCAATACTTATACCAACATTACTTTTTGCAAAATTAGATAATATTTATATTATTTTAATGATAATCACAACTATATGGCTTGGGGTAATTGGATTTATTGATGATTATATTAAGGTTTTTAAAAAGAAAAAAGAAGGACTGAAGGGGAAATTTAAAATAATTGGACAAGTTGGACTTGGTTTATTGGTTGGATTAGTTGTATTGTTTCACCCAGATATTACTATTAGAGAAAATCCAAATCATTCTGTTTTAGAGGTAACACAAGGAATTGAGAGCAATGACTTACAAGAACTTACAGACACTAAATCAACAAAAACAACAATACCTTTTATCAAAAATCATGAGTTTGATTATTCTAAAATTTTATGGTTTTTAAATGGAAATTACCCTTGGATTACATCTATATTATTTGTCTTACTGGTGATTTTTATAATAACGGCAGTCTCCAACGGAGCAAATATGACTGATGGACTTGATGGACTTGCTACAGGAAATTCGGCTGTAGTGGGTTCTACACTTGGGATTTTTGCTTATGTTTCTGGAAATATCATTTTTGCAGATTATTTGAATATTATGTATATTCCTAATATTGGGGAGCTTGTAATATTTTCAAGTACATTCTTGGGAGCAACAATCGGATTTATGTGGTATAACTCATTTCCTGCTCAGGTTTTTATGGGCGACACTGGTAGTCTTACACTTGGTGGCATAATTGCAGTACTTGCAATATTGATGCGTAAAGAACTACTGCTACCTGTTTTGTGTGGAGTATTTTTTATTGAAAGTGTATCAGTAATTTTACAAGTTGCTTATTTTAAATATACTAAAAAGAAAACAGGTGAAGGAAAAAGAATTTTTCTTATGGCTCCTTTACATCATCATTATCAGAAAAAAGGGTATCCAGAACCAAAAATTGTAATGAGATTTATTATTGTAGCAATAATTCTTGCTGTTATTTCAGTAATTACTCTTAAAATCAGATAAAGAATATTTAATTATTTATTAATGAGCAAATTAATAACAATACTTGGAGCAGGCGAAAGTGGAATAGGAGCAGCAATTCTTGCCCAAAAAAAGGGATTTACAGTTTTTGTTTCCGATTTTGGCAAAATAAAAGAACAGTATAAAAAAATATTAGAGCAATATAATATTGAGTTTGAAGAAGGTAAACATACTGAGGATAAAATATTAAATTCTTGTGAAATAATAAAAAGTCCAGGAATACCAGATAAAGTTTCAATTATAAGGAAGATAAAAAATAAAAAAATAAAAATAATATCTGAAATTGAATTTGCCGGACGATATACTAAAGCGAGAACTATATGTATTACAGGAAGTAATGGAAAAACAACAACTACTTTATTAATATATAATATATTTAAAAACGCTGGCTTAAATGTTGGATTAGCAGGAAACATTGGAAAAAGTTTTGCATTGCAAGTAGCAAATAACAATTTTGAGTATTATATTTTAGAATTAAGTAGCTTTCAGCTTGATAACATGTATGATTTTAAAGCCGATATAGCAATAATTTTAAATATAACACCAGACCATTTAGATAGATATAATTATGAATTTAAAAATTATATAAATTCTAAATTTAGGATAATACAAAATCAAACAAAAGATTGTTATTTTATTTATTGTAACGATGATATAACATTAATAGACAAACTTAAAACAACAAAAATATATTCAAAAAAATTACCCTTTTCGTTAGAAAAACAATCTACAAAAGGAGCATTTATTAAAAACAATATAATTACAATTAAAACAAATTCAAATACAATGGAATTTAAAACAAAAGAAATTAGTTTATTAGGAAAACATAATATATATAATTCAATGGCAGCTGCTATGGCGACAGAAGCTTTTGGTATAAAAAACGATACTATTCGTAAAACATTAACGAATTTCAAAGGAGTTGAACACAGACTGGAAAAATACCTAACAATTAGAGGAATAGATTTTATTAACGATTCCAAAGCGACCAATGTAAACTCTGTTTGGTATGCTCTTGAAAGTATGGATACAAAAGTTATACTTATTCTTGGAGGAGTTGACAAAGGGAATAACTATAGTATTTTAGACGACCTTGTACGTAGAAAAGTGAAAACAATTATTGCACTTGGAACAGACAACTCACTTATTCATAAAGCCTTTGGTAAAACAATTGAAATAATTGATACTAATACTATGCAGCAAGCCGTAAAATCATCTTATTTACTGGCAAATAAAGGAGAGACAGTACTACTTTCGCCAGCTTGTGCAAGTTTTGATATATTTGAAAACTACGAAGATAGAGGAATTAAATTTAAAGAAGCTGTAAGAAATCTATAAATAAATTATTTTTGAAAAAAATATGATAAAAACATTAAATATAAAAAATTTTAAATCAATAAAAGAATTACAGCTTGATTGTAAGCGGATTAATTTATTTATTGGTGAACCAAATGTTGGAAAATCAAATATTTTAGAAGCATTATCTATGTTTAGTATTGCTGATAATAAAAGTGAAAAAAATTTAGATAATTTTGTACGATTCAATTCATTTAAAAATTTGTTTTATGACAACTTGCCAAAAAATAATATTGAAATAAACACAGATATAATCTCAGCTTACTTTTTGCAAACAACTGGTAATAAATTTAATTTGCTTTTTGTTTCAGATTATTTGAATAGAAAAGAAAATATTATACTAAAAGATTTATTTTTTAGTAATTCTAATAAATTTGATGATTATTTTGATAAATTATTTATTGACAATCCAAATCCTATAAAAGATTTTAAGTCGCAATTGTATAAATTTTATGATGGTGATAAATCTTCTAATTATAGTGGAACTGTTTTTAATCCACCAATAAAAAAATATGAATTTAAAGAACATATTAAAATAAATAATGAATTTGAAGAGTATTTAATTTCTCCATTTGGAAGTAATTTAATTACTATTATTCAACAAAATAATGAAATATATGATGAAATTGCCTCATTTTTTGAAGAATATGGTTTGGAATTACTTTACGATATTAATAAAAATGAATTTGAAATTCAAAAAAAAATAAATCGTATTATATATAAATATCCCTTTAATTTAATTGCGGATACTTTAAAACGAATAATTTTTTATTTAACCATTGTAGAATCAAATAAAAAATCTACAATTATTTTAGAAGAACCAGAAACACATTCGTTTCCTCCTTACACCAAACTACTTGCACAACGAATTTCAAAAGATTTAGATAATCAATATTTTATTGCAACACATAGTCCTTATTTATTACATAATATAATTGAAAATACAGAATTCAAAGATTTGAATATAATAATTACTTATTTTGAAGACTTTCAAACTAAAATTAAAGTACTGAAACATAAAGATATAATTACAATTTTAGATGATAATATTGAAATATTTTATAATTTAAATAAATTTTTATCTCAAGATGAAAAATAAAATTCAATATTTAACAGAAGGTAGTGTGGATTCTGTTTTGTTAACTGTTCTAAATATAAATCCAAAATTAATTGATATACAAGGTTCAAACTCTTCTCTATCAAAAGCTATGGAAAATCAAAAAGAAAATTATCACAAAATAATTATTGGATTAACTGACGAAGATAGAGGAAAAAATTTACCAAGATATTTTTCTGAATTTGAAACAATTGACACTCCAGATAATATTATTTTGAAAAAAAGACCTAAATCAAATCAATTTTTGATATTTTTATGTTGCCCTGCTATTGAAAATTGGTTACTTACAGCAGCAAAAGAAGCTGGAGTAAAATCAGAAGATTATGGTATAAGTTCTAAAATGAAAATGTTTATTAGAGTTACAAAAAACCGTAATGTTTCAAAAAATATTAATTTTATGAAATTCTTAAGAAAAATACGAAAAGCTAATGTAGAATCTTTTTATTGTATGAAAAAAGTATTAGAAAAATTACAAAATAATGAGTATTAATTAAATAAATGAATAACTTACAAAAATATTTTAAAGGTGATAAAATTATTTGGATAATAATTTTTTTACTATCTGTAATGTCCTTACTTGTTGTTTATAGCTCAACCGCTTCGTTGGCATATAAATATCATGGCGGAAATACCATATATTATTTTATAAGACATACTATTTTTCTTATCATTGGACTTGTGGCAACTTATGTTGTACATAAAATTCCGTATAGAGCATATTTTGGACTTGCTACTGTTTTGATAATCACAGCTGTATTGTTGTTATTGATAACATGGATTTTTGGTGCAACAAAAAACTCGGCTACTCGCTGGATAACTATTCCTGGACTTGGAATGGATTTTCAAACTTCCGATTTTGCAAAATTTGCACTTATAGTATTTGTGGCTAAAATGCTATCAATGAACCAAAAGAATGATTTTCATTTAAAAAAAGCATTTATTATAATTATTTCTGTGGTATGTGTTATTTGTGGACTTATTTTTCCTGCAGATTTATCTACAGCAGCAATTTTATTCGGGATAACATTTGTTTTAATGTTTATTGGACGAATAGATAAAAAATATTTATTAATGACGATTGGAGTTGGAGCTGTGGCATTTGTATTATTTCTTGCAGTAGCAAGTCTTACTGGTTCTGACACTCGAATTGGTACTTGGAAAAATAGGATTATCAGTTTTGCAGATAAGGAAAGCGAAGCAAATTTTCAGGCAAAACAATCAAAAATAGCAATTGCAACAAGTTCTGTTTTTGGAAAAGGAGCTGGTAAAAGTACTCAAATAACAGTACTCCCCCACCCTTATTCAGATTTTGTATATGCTGTAATTGTGGAAGAATATGGTGCTATTTTTGGAATTGGAATTTTACTTTTGTATCTTATTTTATTATTTAGAACCGCCCAAATTGTGAAAAAACAAGAGCGTACATTCCCAGCGTTTCTTGCAATTGGTTTAATTTTAACTATTGTTTTTCAGGCATTAGTAAATATGGGAGTAGCAGTTGGAATTATGCCAGTAACAGGTCAAACACTTCCGCTTGTTAGTATGGGAGGAACTTCAAATCTTTTTGTAGGTATTTCGTTTGGCATAATTCTTAATATTAGTCAAAATAGAAAATATCAGACAAAAGAAGAAAAAGCAACTGAACAAAAATTTGTAGTAAAAGACTATCCTTTTATTATGGGATAAAATATATTAATAAAAACTAACTATGAAAATAATAATTAGTGGTGGTGGCACTGGTGGTCATATTTTTCCTGCAATTGCCATAGCAAACGCATTGATGGAACAAAATCCGAAAAATGAAATACTTTTTGTGGGAGCAGAAGGAAGAATGGAAATGGAAAAAGTTCCTGCAGCTGGTTATAAAATCAAAGGTTTACCAATTCAAGGTTTGAAACGAAAAATATCAATAGAAAATATAAAAATGGTTTTTAAATTAATAAAAAGCCTTAAACTATCAAAACAAATAATTGCTGATTTTAAACCAGATGTAGTTGTTGGTGTTGGTGGTTATGCAAGTGGACCCGTTGTTAGAGTGGCTTCAAAAAAAGGAATTCCGACTTTGGTACAAGAACAAAATTCTTATGCTGGAATTACTAATAAAATTTTGGGAAAAAAGGTTAATAGAATATGTGTTGCTTACGAAAACATGGAAAGATTTTTCCCTAAAGAAAAAATTATTATCACTGGTAACCCTATTAGAAATAATTTGCTTAATAAAAACATTACAAGAGAAGAAGCTCTTAAATATTTTGGTTTAAAACCTGATAAAAAAATAATTCTTAGCGTAGGTGGGAGTCTTGGAGCAAGAACTATTAACGAGAGTGTAATATCAAAATTAAATTTGATTTCTAATTCAGATGTTCAACTTTTGTGGCAAACAGGAAAATATTATTATAATGATGCCAAAAATAAATACGATGAAATAAAACCTCACAATGTGATTGTAAAAGATTTTATAAAAAGAATGGATTATGCTTATAAAATTGCCGATGTGGTTATTTCCAGAGCAGGTGCAATCAGTATTTCGGAACTTTGTATGTTAAAAAAACCTACAATTTTTGTTCCTTCGCCAAATGTATCGGAAGACCATCAGACAAAAAATGCAATGGCACTTGTTGAAAAAAATGCGGCTCTAATGATAAAAGATGTAGATGCTGAAGAAAATTTAATTAATACTACATTAAAATTAATAAATGATATTGAAAAAATTAACTTACTTTCAAAAAATATTTATACTTTTGCAAAAAATAATTCAGCGGAATTAATTGCAAACGAAATAAATAATTTACAGGAAGTACAGTAAGCTTTACTTTATTTGATTTTTTTTATATCTTTGCATTATATTTCAGCCTGTTATAAGACATAAATAATATAACAATCTAAATATCAATACTTAAACAAAAAAGGCATGAACAACAAAAACTTAACACTTGCGGTATTAATTTCAATTATTTCTATAATCAGTTTTTCTTCTTGCAATAAGACAGAAAAAAATTTAAAAAGAGACACATATATAGCTGGAGCAGAGATAATTGATAATATAATAAAAACATATCAGGAAATTGAAGAAGAAAATTATATTTCAAAATATCAAAACGAACTAATTTCGATTCTTACAAGCACAGATTCTGAGTCAATTTATGATTTCACAAATATTGATTTTACAAATGATTATGAAAACAAACTGAAAGCTTTTAGATCTTTGAAAAAAGTATATAATACTTATAACCTGCTAACAGACCAAAACTTTAATACAGACAACACTGATTTATCAAATTTCATTGTATTAGCATGTAATTCACTTGATACTATGGAGTTAAAAGCAGAACAATCAACAAAAGTAACAGAAATTATTGATTATGTATCTGCTTCTAATTTTGAACAAGAAGTTGCCATTTATGAGTTATCGTTAGTATTTCAAGAAATTTGGATTAAAGATTCTGAAAGTTGGAAATCAACTTTAAATCATATTTATAAGCAATATTCGGAAGGTTTAGAAAAAGTACCATCAGATATTTTTGACGAAAATAAATTAACAAAATTTGTTTACGAACCATATCAAGGCAAAGAAACTCTTGTAAAAATATATAAGTTAAATCTAAAAGATGAAGCATTTAAACAAGTTTCTAAATCTTTGGATAAAATAAATTTTTTAACAAATATTTTTGAAGATTTGAATTTTATTAATATGGAATATACTAAAAGAGCTCCAGCAATTGACGAAATCGAATATACAATAGATAATATAATGGAGATTCTTTTTCCTGAGCAAGTAAAAATAAATAAAATAACTGTTAATTAATTTTGATATTTAAATTCTGTATATAAAATTGTTAAATTTATTAAAAGGAAACTCTCATTGAGAGTTTTAATAGGTATTACATTATAAAAATTCTCCACACAAGGAGATGATTGAATTTCAAAATTTAAACAGATGAAAATTAGACGATTAAAAATAAAGAAATATAGAATATTTGAGAACATTGAATTTGATTTTACTAATAAAAACGGGAAAGCTCTTGATACTGTTGTGTTGGCAGGAATAAATGGAACAGGTAAAACAACTTTACTATACTTAATTTCAAAAATATTATTTTCGAGAGACATATCAAACAATGAATTAAGTATTGAAATTGAATTTAATGAGCAAGAAAAACAATTATTTCTTGACCATGTTATTTTCGATTCATTTTATGACTCTTTTTATGATCCGATGAGAGGGAGATTTTTCACTTTAAGCCGTGAAAGTTTCTTTACAGATGTTGAACAAGTATTTAAAAAAGATTCTTTTACTTTTAAAAATAGTATTATCAATGAAAAAAATAGTATTCTTTTATTAAAAGTAATTATTGATTTTTTAAATTTGAAAAACAATTTTAAAATTGCTTATTTTCATAATAATATTTTTCCCAGTACAAGTAGTATTGATAAAAAAAATATTTCAAAAGTTTTAAATTTTATAAATTATAATAATTTTGAAAAAGATTTTGAGGTATATTTTCAAGAAGTTATTCATGATTATCTTGAGAAAAACAGGAATTTTACCTTTAATGAAGTAGTAAAAAAACGAATTACAGAAATTAATAACATTATTGAAAAACTAAATGTAAACACAAAAATTTATGATATAAAAGGAAAAAAAATAATATTTAAAAACTTTACTAACAAAAAATTAAATATTAATAGTCTTTCAGATGGCGAAAAACAAATTTATATAAGAGCTATATTTTTAAATTCATTAAAATTAAAAAACGGTATTTTATTTGTTGACGAACCAGAACTTTCGTTGCACCCAACCTGGCAAAGTTCGGTAACAAATCTTTATACAAATGCTGGCGAAAACAACCAAACTTTTATAGCAACACATTCTCCACATGTAATTAGTGCAACAAAATCTGAGAATTTATTTTGTTTGTATGCAAATAATGAAACAAAAAAAATTGAAGTAATAAATATTGCAAAAACAGGACATCACACACTTGGAGCAGAACCAAATAGAATTTTAAGTAATAATTATGCAAACTCCATTAAGAAATTTTGATATTCAACAAAAAATTGATTATATTGCAAAAAATCTGAAAAATGAATTTACAAACGAAAAAATGAAAAATCTTATTACAGAATTAGTTGAAACTCTTGGTCAAGAAGACCCTTTTGTTATAGGATTAAATAATCAATTGTTAATATTAAATCGTAGAAAACATAAATGAGATTTATAAATAAAGTTGAACAATGTGAAGATTTTGATAACTACATATTAGAAAACAATTTAGACCAATATCTTGAAAATTATATAAATGATGTAGATTTAAGAACTCATCCATGGAAAAAATTTGGTAATGAACTAAATGGCAGAAAATAAAACGCAAATTGGCAAAACATTTTTATTTTGAACAAAAAGGTTTATGTATTTATTGCCAACAAAATTTAAAAATTGCTTTTGATAATAATTTTGAAACTAATATATCACATATAGAACATATAAAACCAAAGGCAAGAAATAAATATCCAGAAGATACTTTTAATCAGAAAAACTTAACTTTATCATGTAATGGATTTGATTGTAGAAATGAAATTGATAAATCCGAATTTTGTGGACACAATAAACAAGCAAAATATAATGCAGATTTATTTGTTAATCCAATAGAGTTACAAGATATTGAAAAATACTTTGAATATACTTTTACAGGAGATATAAATCCAGCTGACAACTTGAATAAACAAGAAAGAGAAAAAGCAGAAGAAATGATTAAAATTTTAGATTTAAAAAATCCAAGATTGGTTAACATGCGATTAGAAAATTTTAATAATATAATTAATATGGAATTATCAAATATTGAATTATTACTTGATGAAAATGTAGATTTATTACCAAGTTTTTTTTCAATGATAAAACAATTACTTAAATGAGCAAAAAAGACAATAAAAAGCAACCTGTAAAAATAGTAAATTCACATGACCGATTTTTCAATGTTCTTTTTTCAGAGAAAGCTGGAGTTATTGAATTTGTAACAAAAACTTTTCCAGCAGATATTTTATCAAAATTAGACTTGGATACTTTAGAGCTTGATACAACAGAATATGTTGATAATAATTTACGTACAAATTATTCTGATGTGGTATATAATTGCAAATATGGTAATTCTCAAATTAAAATTTCATTATTATTTGAACATAAAAGTTATATAGAAAACATTCCACAATTACAACTTTTGGGATACATGCTTAAAATATGGTTGAAACAAATAAAACAAAAACAAAAATTAACAACCGTAATTCCAATAATTTTTTATCACGGAAAAAGAAAATGGAAAAAGAAAGAATTTAAAGAATATTTTGAAGGCATAGATAGTGTTTTAGAAAGATTTATTCCTAAATTTGATTATTTACTTTTAGATACATCAAAATATACTGACGATGAAATAATTAAACTTTTTGAGGGGCTTCAACTGCAAATAGGAATGCTTGTGATGAAAAATATTTTTGATGAACAAAAAATATTAAATGAACTTGAAAAAATATTTGCTGGCTTAAATAAACTATTACAAACCGAACAAGGTGAACAATTTTTTGAATTTCTTGTTTCATATTTATTTTATGCAACAAAAATTGACACCGAAATATACGTAAACAAAATGAGAATAATATCACCAATTGCTGAAGAAAAATTTGTTTCTACTGCCATGAAACTAATAAATCAAGGAAAACTTGAAGGCTTACAAAAAGGCATTAAGGAAGGCATTCAGAAAGGCATTCAAAAAGGCTTACAAAAAGGCATAAAGAAAGGTGTTAAGGAAGGCATTCAGAAAGGCATTCAGAAAGGCATTCAGAAAGGTGTTGAAAAAGTAGCTTATTCTTTATTAAAACAAGGAATAAACGACTCGATAATTCTTAAGGCTACAGGTCTAACACAAAAACAATTAGATTATTTAAAAACAATCAAAAATTACAACGATGAGTTAATAGATGCTTAAAAAGATTTTTTTGAATTTCTTGTTTCATATCTATTTTATGCAACAAAAACAGTCTTCAAAAATAAAAGAAATAATATGAAAAAAAAAGACAATAAAAAGCAACCTGTAAAAATAGTAAATTCACATGACCGATTTT
>JAOZTW010000009.1:19302-24928 GCA_029938985.1 Bacteroidales bacterium
TACTGCCATGAAACTAATAAATCAAGGAAAACTTGAAGGCTTACAAAAAGGCATTCAGAAAGGCATTAAGAAAGGTATTAAGAAAGGTGTTGAAAAAGTAGCTTATTCTTTATTAAAACAAGGAATAAACGACTCGATAATTCTTAAGGCTACAGGTCTAACACAAAAACAATTAGATTATTTAAAAACAATCAAAAATTACAACGATGAGTTAATAGATGCTTAAAAAAAAACATTATAAACACCAAATAACACTGAATATAAACATATTAGAATAATAAATTTTAATGAATAAATACAAATACATATACTTTCTTGGAATTGGTGGTATTGGAATGAGTGCTATTGCTCGCTATTTTAATACCATAGAAAAGTGTGTGTGTGGTTACGACTTAACAAAAACAGAGTTAACTAAAAATCTGGAGAACGAAAACATAAATATTCATTATAAAGATGATGTTAATAAAATTTCAAATAAAATAAAAACCAATAAAAACAATGTATTAGTTATTTATACGCCAGCTATACCTCCTACTAATAGTGAATTTATTTATTTTAAACAAAATAATTATAAAATTCTAAAACGTGCAGAGGTACTTGGCTTGATAAGTAAATCAACAGAAAATATTGCAATTGCTGGAACACATGGAAAAACCACTGTTTCAACCCTTGTGGCACATATATTATATTCAAATAACAGTGTTTCTGCGGCATTTCTTGGAGGAATTTCAAAAAATTACAATTCAAATCTTTTGTTGAAAAAACAAAATTTGTCTGCTACTAATATACAATCAGACAATTATATTATACTTGAAGCAGATGAATATGATAGAACGTTTCATAATTTTTATCCAAAAATTGCACTTGTTACTTCGCTTGACACCGACCATTTAGATATTTATAAAACAAAAAATAATATAATTGTAGCTTTTGAAAAATTTATTTCACAAACAAATAAAAATGGATTTGTAATATTAAATAATAAAGTAAATATTTCAAAACCAGACAATACTAATAATTACACATATTCTCTTTCAGATAAAACAGATTTTTTCGCAAAAAACATTAAAATAGATAATGGATTTTATACTATTGATTTACAAACACCAACATATATTTTAGAAAATATCAAAATTGGTATTCCTGGTTTAATAAATGTAGAAAACTCTGTGGCAGCTGCAGCTGTTGCCTATCTGGCGGGAATTGGAAAAGAAGTAATAAAATCTGGATTAGAAACTTATCAAGGAGTAAAACGAAGATTTGATATTCAAATTGCGTCATCAAACATGATTTATATAGACGATTATGCACATCACCCAGAAGAAATTTTTGCATTATTAAACTCTGTAAAAAAAATGTACCCCAGTAAGAAAATAACGGGGATTTTTCAACCACATTTATTTTCTCGCACAAAGGATTTTGTTACAGAATTCGCAAAAAGTCTTTCGTTGTTAGACGATTTACTTTTGTTGGATATTTATCCTGCACGTGAAAAACCTATTGAAGGAGTTAGTTCAAAAATTATTTTTGATAAGGTTAACATTAATAATAAAATTTTGTGTAAAAAAAGTGATGTAATCAATATTCTAAAAAACAAAAATATTGAAGTATTGTTAACAATTGGAGCTGGCGATATTGATACTCTTGTAGAAAAAATAACTCTAAATTATATAAATAGAAAATGAAAAAAAAATTACTAAATATCACATTTTTTTTAATAATAATAAGTTTGTCTGGATTTATTATTTATGATAAATCAGAATTTCTAGTAGATAATTCAAAAGCTCTCATTTACGATGAGGCACAATCTGTATTAAATGCTAATATACCAGCACTTGAGGATATTACTTTTTTTGAAAATGATATTTATGGTACAATATATTTATCTGCAGGAACAGAACCAACTTATGGATTTCGTCATATTTTAGCAAGGCATACTTCTGAATATTTTATAAATTATGAAGATAAAAACACCGCAACGTATTTTGATAGTGAAGTAACAGGCACAGATTTAATACACGGTATTAAAGAATTTTATAAACATTGCGTAGAAGTTGAAGCATATAATAGAAAACCTGAACGAAATATTACTTTTGTTGGATACACAACCTTAAATAAAGAAAAGGTAAAATGTTTACTAATTATTCGTAAACAAACCAAACAAATAATTACTTTTTATCCTTTTAAAAAAATTAGAGAAGAAGAAATATTAGAAGAAATAGAATTAAATACAGAAGAAGAAATACAAAATCAGATTCAGAAATTAAAAACACAGTTAAAAGAAATACAAAGAAAAAATTATTATATTTACGACTAAGTATTAAATGAAAAAAAGAAAAAAAAAGAGACAAATAAAACTTATTATAATATGGTCTTTGATTGTTGTTTATTTAATTTCTATGTTGTTTATTTTTTCACGACAATATAATAATACTGAATGTAAGGCAATAGAAATTAATATTTTGGACTCTCTAAATATTAAACTTATTGAAAAAAAAGATATTTTATTATTAGTAAATAAATACACCAACAACAAAACAGTTGGATTTGATTTTAAAACAATAAAATTAAATAAATTGGAGGAAAAACTAAACCAAAATCCATATTTAAAGTCAGTTGAGGTTTATAGGAAATCTAAAGGAGTTTTACGAATCGAAATAACTCAAAGAAAACCTATTTTAAGAATAATAAATAACAAAGGTAACAGTTATTATATTGATAAAGAAGCAGTATTAATTCCGTTTACAAAAAATTATTCATCATTTCAAATTATTGCAAATGGTAATATTGAATTAGACTTTAATTTTACAAACAAAGACAGTTTACCTGTTTTGAACAAAAATAATGAAAATCATAAAATATTAAATGATTTATATACTTTGGCTTACTTTATTAATGAAAACGAATTTTATTCAGCACAAATAGAACAAATTTATGTTAACCAACTAAACGAATTTGAACTTATACCAAGAGTAGGTAATCATTTGATTGAATTTGGAACAGTTGAGAATTTTGAGATTAAATTTGAAAATTTGAAAATATTTTATGAAAAGGCTCTAAGTAAAGTTGGTTGGAATAAATATACTAAAATTAGTGTAAAATATAATAATCAAATTGTCGGGTCTAATTAATAAAATTATTTTTTCTAATAAAACTAAATCATTAAGAATCAAATAGTATAAAAATAAAATATAAAAAAATAGAACTTTAGATAGTATCCATTTGAGAAATAAAAATATATATTCTATCTTTGTTGATTACAAAAATAGAGGTATAATTTGTTTTAGTTTTTAAAAACTACTAACAATCAATTAATTAATAACACATGTCTGATACAAATAATTATATAGCAGCAATAGATATTGGAACTACAAAAATAGTTGCAATTGTTGGAAAAAAGAATGATAATAGAAAAATTGAAATTCTTGGTTTTGGAAAATCCCTCTCAAAAGGAGTAAAACGGGGAGTTGTTTTCAATATTGAGGAAACAGCAATGGCTATAAATGAAGCCGTTAGCGATGCAAAAGAAATGGCAAATATAGATTTTACAGATGTTTTTGTTGGTATAGCTGGACAACATGTAAAAAGTATAAAAAATAGACACTCAAAATATATTCAAGGTGCAGAAAATGAAATTACCAAAGAAGATATTGAAGAGCTGACTTCTGATATGTATCAAATATCTGTTGATGCAGGCGAAGAAGTTATTCATGTTATTCCACAAAGTTATATAGTTGATAACGAGACAGGAATAAGACATCCGATTGGTATGTATGGTAAAAAATTGGAAGCAAATTTTCATATTGTTATTGGTCAAATTACTTCTGCCAAAAATATTAGACGCTGCATAAAGCGAGCAAACTTAAACCCAATGAAATTGGTTTTAGAACCAATAGCTTCTGCCGATGCAATTTTAACAAGAGACGAAAAAGAAGCAGGAGTAATTCTTGTAGATATTGGAGGTGGAACAACAGATATAGCAATCTATTACGATAATATTATTAGACATACCGCTGTAATTCCTTTTGGAGGAAATTCTGTTACCAACGATATAAAAGAGGCTTTTTCAATTCTTCAAAGACATGCAGAAAAACTAAAAATTGATTTTGGTTCTGCACTTGGAAGTTTAGCTCCTGAGAACAAAGTTGTGTCTGTACCAGGAATTAACGGTAGAGAACCAAAAGAAATCTCGTTCAAGAATTTATCAAGCATTATTCAAGCGAGAATGGAGGAAATAATTGATACTATTTATTTTGAAATAGAAAACTCTGGATATTTTGAGAAGATTGGAGCAGGGATAGCACTTACAGGTGGTGGAGCTTTATTAAAAAATCTACCCCAGCTGATAAAATATAAAACAGGCTTTGATGTAAAACTTTCATATCCACAAAAATTTGTATCTATAAAAAATAATATTAAAATTAATGAACCAATGTATTCAACAGTTATAGGTTTGTTAATTAAAGGAAATGAATATAATAAAGTATTTCAAGCAAAAAATATAAACATTTCAACAAATCAAAATTCTAAAAAGAAAGAGGTTGTTGAAGAACGAAAAGGAAGAGGAGGTTTTTTAAGAAATTTTAAAAGATCATTAACTAATTTATTTGATGACAAAGAAACTGGAATGTAAATATAATTAGGTATTAAGGAATGATACAATTATTCAATGGTTCAATGATACAATTATGTGATTATAAACCAATAGATTAAAGAAATACAAATGTGTAAAAACTTTATTTGTGTTAAAATATTCTTTTTGAAAAAAGGTAAATCAGGTTTAAGTAAAAACATCTCAATATTTGACAGTAAACCGAACATTTATAAAAATATGTAGTTTTACAACATAATAATATAAGGATTTTACTCATTGTAAAATGGTAAAAAAATTCACTCAGGTACATTTAAATATTTTTATTAATTTCCTGAAAAATAAAATTATTATGAAAAAAATAATTCTTTTTATATTTACCATATTAATAATATTTTCAGGTTGTAGCTTAATAAATAGCAAACGGCTTTATTTCAAATATATTAAAACTGCTAATATTGAAATTGAGTGGTTTTATTACAGTTATTTAACATCATATAGCCCTAATTATATAATTGCAACATGTGAAAACAAAATTGATACTATATGTATTTCGAATAATATAATAGATGTAAATATTAACTTGCGAGATTCTCTTGTTCAAATAACATTTAATGGCTCGCCTTGTTTAAATGGCGAAAAAATAAAATTGTTTGTGATACATCTTCCACTTTTAACTTACAGTATATAAAATGTTTTACAAAAAAATAATATATAAAATTGCTTATATTTTTCTTGCAAATCATTTGCATTCTCTAAATACAAAAATTATATTATTTAAAAATATATTAAACGATTTTAATATATCAAAAAAATAAGAAAAAAACGTATAAAACAGAAACAATAGATGAGTTTCAAAATTTACTTTTGAAATGATTAACAATGTTAAATAAACAATTTGATAACTGTATATTGTTAATAAATAGTTTTATACATAGATAGAAAAAATCAGGCATTTTTCACGAGTATCAATTTTTTCGCTACTTTTGAAATATTAAAATGCTCATTTACAAAGGTAAACTTTAATTCTAATAT
>JAOZTW010000855.1 GCA_029938985.1 Bacteroidales bacterium
GTAAAATTACAACTGTTTGATAATTATATTATTATGAAAGCAAAAACTTTAGTGAAGAACACTCATAGAAACCCAAAACTCTGTTTTATACAAAATTATTAAAACACTCATTTACAGGAGTAAACTTAAACTTTAAGAATTTAGAAAGCCCTAAAATTTCTGCTTTATAAAAGTTTTTCACTTTTACAAAGTTGTAATTCGCAGTATCCAAAACTTTGTCAAAGGGCTTTTTTTATTAAATTTTATTTGGGTAACCAAAAAATCCTTTTGTTTTGATAATTAACTTTTTGATACCAGATAAATACAGTTCTGAAATTATTTTTTTTGCTTCATGTTTTTGTCTGTTTAAATTTGTTGTAATCAAAAATATTTATGTGCCTTATTGTTTTGCTATTGACCTACCGTTCAGTCAAAAACATTATTTTTTATTTTTTAATTATCATTATAACAAACTGTTATAAAGTATATTTAAAAAAAAGTGGGAAAATATTTGACTCTAATTTTTTTTGTTTTACCTTTGACTTACCGTTCAGTCAAAAATATGTATTTGTGAAACATTCATTAACTACTAATAATTTATGCCAAAAACAGAAGAACAATATAAAGAAATAAGAGAAGCTCGCAAACAAAGTATTAAAGATGCAGCTTTGGAGCTTTTTGCAGACCATGGCTATCATTCTACCTCGATGTCGGAAATTGCAAAAAAAGCAAAAGTATCAAAAGGTTTGATTTATAACTATTTTATAAGCAAACACGATTTATTACTTAGCATAATGAAAGATATTGTTTTTAAAACCTGGGTGCATTTTGACCCTAATAAAGACGGGATTTTAACAGACGAAGAATTTGTTTATTATATTGAAGAGAATTTTAAATTGATAAAAGAAAACGTTACGGAATGGAAATTATACTCAGCCATTGCTTTGCAACCTTCGGTACAAAAAGAAATGGATGGTGATTTTGATGAATTTGCTGTGGAGGTAATGCAAATATTACTCGCTTTTTTTAAAGACAGAAATTGTAAAGACCCAGAAGGAGAAATATTATTTTTTGCGTCCTTAATGAAAGGTGCTACTATTCAGTATATTTATTCTCCCAAAATGTTTCCTATTGAAAAATTTAAAAATATATTAATAGAATTTTATACAACAAAACTAAATTTAAAACTATGAAAAAAATAATTTTATTAACAGGTATTTTATTTTCTATTTTCAGCCTTATGGCACAAGATGCAAAGGAAATAATTAAGCAGTCGAACGAACTAATGAAGGGTAAAACCCAGTATGCCGAAATGACAATGAAGATTATTCGACCTACTTGGAAAAGAGAGATGTCTATGAAATTTTGTTCTATGGGAACAGATTATTCGCTAATATTGGTAACAGCACCAGCGAAGGAAAAAGGACAAGCATTTTTAATGGCAGAAAACGAAATGTGGACTTGGAATCCTACAATTAGAAGCATAATAAAAATTGGTGCGTCAATGAAATCGCAAGGCTGGATGGGTTCAGACCTCTCTAACGACGAAATACTTGACGAAAGTTCAATTGTGGTTGACTATACACATAAAATAGTAGGCTCTGAAAAGGTTGCAGGTAAAGAGTGTTACAAAATTGAATGTACACCAAAAGAAAACGCAGCTATAATTTGGGGTAAACAAATTAAATGGGTTACCAAAGATGAAAATAAAATGCAATTAAAAACGGAATATTACGACGAAGATGATTATTTGATAAAAACGGAAAAAGCTTCTGACATAAAAATGATGGACGGCAGAGAAATTCCGACTAAATTTGAAGTTATACCAGAAGACGACCCTGACAATAAAACAGAAATGATTATTAATAAAATAATTTTTGATGTAAAAGTAGATAAATCATTTTTTACTCAACAAAACATGAAAAGAGGAGAGAATATTAGATTTCCTAAAAAATGAAAAAAGGGAAATTCAATTGAAATTCGATGGAAATTCAATTGAAATTCAGTGGAAATTCAATGGAAAAACTGTTGAAACTTTGTTAAATTATATATTTTAGCTGAAAAGTCAGGAAAACTTTTCTAATAACACTTAACTATATGTTTTTCA
>JAOZTW010000856.1 GCA_029938985.1 Bacteroidales bacterium
AATATTAAAATGCTCATTTACAAAGGTAAACTTTAATTCTAATATTTCAAAAAATCCTTGAACTTGACACTCGTGAAAAACGCCTATTTTTTACTTAAAACCAATTAACAACAGTGCAAATCCAGAATTATCTTTTTTATTGGTTAATTCTGCTTCTATAATACAATCAACAGTTGAGGCAAATTTAAAATCCCAGTATTGAGTATTGTTAAAATTTGAGCTTTCAAAAAGTACATTTCTGTTTGTATCATACAGTCTAAATATCAACCCGTTGTCAAGCACTCCCGAACACGCCACAATTCTATAAGTTGCTCCACCATAAAATGTAGCTTTAAATTCGGCAAGCTCGTCTTCTACCAATAAAGCTCTATATTGTTGTCCATCTGAAATATATGGAAACGGCAAAAAACTTGAACAATGATTAAGTATTGAATCAGCCTGAGCTTTAATAGTTAATGTATTTGTTAAGCTTAATAATAATATTGTTAAAAAAAAAAAGTATTTATATTTTCTCATAATTATTCTATCATATTATTTCTTATTTCTTTTACTTTAATTTTAATTTGTTCTAATAGTTTTTCTTCAATTTTATAATTCGTTTTACTATTAATTATAGTAAGCTTTTTCTCTTTTAAAGTTGTTGATTTTTCGTAAACATATTCTTGTTTTATATTATCTAAAATCAAATCCAAATCCGAAAGAGAAGCCACAAAAATGTCAAAATTTTCAGATTTTTTTCCATAATAAGGTAAAAGTAGTTCTAATAAATTTTTTAATGGCTGTTTTTGATCTCCAATTCTATTTATTATTTTTTCATTTTTATTTACATCAAGACTATTTGTCATAAAATACAAACTCTCTAACCAGCCACCAGCTATTATCAAAATTCCAGTATCGGTTTTATTATTATCCAATAAAAAAGAATCTGTTTTTCTATATATTGTAGATAAAATATAAAGTACAGAATCTTGATTTCCATTATTTTGTTCAATTCTGTCTAAAAAATTCTTATTAAACGTATTGTTAATTCCAAGTTCGTCTGCAAGTTTTTTTATTGCTAAAAAATAATTTTTAGCTTCTCCATATTGTTCATAAAGGTTTACATAAGCCAAATCTGCACCATAAACACCTATGTTCAAGGCTTGTTTATAGCTTGTGTTATAATTAAAATAATTTCCTGCTAAATTTAATTGTTCTTTATTGTATTCAATTTCAATATCTTTTATCAGTTGTGATATCTGAATTGGTGACGGAATACAGAACACTTTATTATTAAATTTCACAATTGCAGGATTATTAAAATCAATATTTTCCATTATTGAGTCAATTCTTTTATTTCCATTGTCCTCTTTATTTGGTTTACAAGAATGTATAAATAGAATTATTATCAAAAAAAGTATTAATTTTGTTTTATTCATTTTTTAAATATTATTTGAAAAAATATGAGACTGTTTTATAATTAGTTTACACTTTTTTCACTTAGTGAAAAAGAAAAAACAAAAAAACAGTGTATCTTGGAGCTACTTATTATTTCATTTTCACTTAAAACCTTATTTTTTAAAAATTAAAAAAGAGTAAAGTTTATTTTTGATATATAAGGCATATTAAAACAAATAATAGACTATTTAAACTTGTTCTTTTTGCTTATATCGTCTTCAATAAACATGCAAATATCTTGATATTATTATATTTATTGAATTGTTAAAAATAAAAATAAGTTCATTTAAAATTATCAATTATTTATTTTAATATGCCTAAAACATACCAAAATTTGCCTTGATTAACTTATAAAATTCATAGAATCGCTCCACTAATTAATAAAATTTTGACTTGCAAATTAAATTAAAAAATACCAATTTATAAAATTATTTTGTAAAGTTATTAAAAATTGAAACATTTTTATACATTTTTCGTAAAAGGAAAGAGTAGATAAATTAGTTCACATTAATTGTAATTAAACTAAAATAAAATGATGCTGTTTGAAAAAATATCTTAATTTTTTGATAATAAAATGACCAAACAATTGGCATTTTTCATAAGTGTAAAGTACAAGGCATTTTTATTTTTTAAATACCGCAGTTTA
>JAOZTW010000857.1 GCA_029938985.1 Bacteroidales bacterium
TTCACGAGTATCAATTTCTTCGTTACTTTTGAAATATTAAAATGCTCATTTACAGAGGTAAACAATAATTCTAATATTTCAAAAAAGCCTTAAACTTGACACTCATGAAAAACGCCAAAGATTTTATGGAATTTATAAATATTAATCTTGAAAATCTTTAAGAATATTTTCCATTTCTTCTTTTGTTACTGTCTCGTAGCCATCTGGTATTTGGAATTCAGAATCGTCTATCTTTTCCTCAATAACCTTTTTGGCTTTAAATTTCATATTCAAATCTAAAAGCCTTAGTTGAAAGCCCATTAAAACACCATCAATCTCGTTAAATGGATTATTTGAATTTGAATCCTTGATATTGATATCTTTTGTATAAAATAATTTAATTTGCTCAATTTCATTATTTTCACAATCCAGTAAAGCCACATGACACTTATAACCAGCTATTTCAATTTCTTCTTTTGTTTCTTTTATTGTAAAATTAGGCATATTATATCCTGCAGGTTCTTCTCCTGCATTTATAGTTTGTATATATTTTTGTCCCCAAATATTTAACAATGTATAACTTTTTTTACTTTCTAAATCAGATATTACTGATAATGAGAACAATCCTCCGAGACCTATTCCACTTGACGTATTATTATTTTTAAACTTTAGCGTCATTGTTTTAGGAAGTAATGTTATCAATGAATTTTCATCACTATCATCAAGATATTCAATGTCATAAACTATTTTTCCTTCACTAATTTTTTTTCCTGATAAAATTGTTTCGCATGCTGAGCTTGATAGAATTATTATTGCTAAAACAATGTATATGATTGGAATATTTTTTTTCATAATTTCCTTTTAGTTTTGGTTGCAAAATTAACAAAATAGTTTATAAATATAAAATTTTCTATAAAAAGGTTACCAATGATTTATACATATTTATAAAATAAAATTATATATTACTGAATATTAAATCTATAAACGAATTTGCTTTATAAAAATAATTTCAAATTTTAATTATTTTATAAAAAAAATCATTTTGTTTGGTACTAACATGTAGAAAATATATGCCTTTATTCAAAAAAGATAGATCATGTTTAATAAAAGTTGAGTTTTCCTCAAAATCAATAATTTTTTTATTGAAAATATTAAATATTTCAATTTTTGTTATCAATAACTCATTAGACAATATATTTAATTCTCCAATAAAAGGATTAGGGTAAATATTAATATTTACTCTTTCAATATTTTCAGTCTCTATATTATTAATAACTCCAACAGCATCTAAGTCAAATCCAGAAGAATTGAATGGGGTTGGAAATGGATCGTTTATAACATTATTTTCAGAATCAAAATTAGCATACAAGCTGTCGATACTACCAACTACATCTATTAATTTAATATAACTTATATGCTTAGTGTTTATAATTGTTTGATAATTTTCGTTTTCTAATATACTTAAATCAAAAGGGGTACCATAATCAACTGTATATTTTCCTGCAAGATTATCTATATATCGTGTATTAATTGACTCAAAAGCACTTAACTGATAAAAATTGTTAGTTTGTGAAATAGCAGGAAATCTCACAAAATTTATTCCATCTGTACTAACCTCTACATAAGCCAATTCCAAAAAAGCATTTTCTGAATTTGATCCATTAAAAAAACCATTTTCAAAAACAGCAAAGTCATAACCTTCACCATTTGTTATTGGAGGATCAAAAAATAGAGTAGCTGTTCCTCCATCTCCAAGACTTACAACGCCTGTCATACCATCAGCTTTGTCTGTTGCAAACGAATCCTCGCCAAAGCTCGCACGATTTGAATTATTAATAATTTTATTAGTATCCGAAATTTTTATATAACCTCGTTGTACTTCTGCTTTTTTAGCCCAATCTACAAAAACAGAACTATCTTTATGAATAGCCGTTGTTCCTGAAATTCCAACTGCAGGCGGATAATTTTGACCTGAAATAGTTGAAACAAAACTTATGTATAAAATAAAAAGTAATAGTTTCAAAAGATTTTAGTTTAGAAATTAGGCGTTTTTCATAAATGCAAATTACTGCGTTATTTTGATTATTTTAAAATCCTCA
>JAOZTW010000244.1 GCA_029938985.1 Bacteroidales bacterium
AACGAAGAAATTGATACTCGTGAAAAATGCCTATATTTTTATTGAAATACATAATTCAAATTATAATTTGGAAAAAACCTTGTGTGTTCAAATTATAGTTTGTATATTTGCCATAATTTACTTACTATAATTTGGATATTATGCAAAATGCAATATTGTTACATAATCAACACTGGCAAAACAAAGGTTTTAATATAATTATTAAGCGACATTTGTTAGATAAACTGTTGAAATTTCATCTTACCAAAGAAATACAAATAATAACAGGTTTAAGACGAAGTGGAAAATCGTCGTTGTTAAAATTGTATATCAATGAATTAATAAAAACAGAAAATCCAAAATCAATTTTATTTATTAATTTCGACGACCCTAATTTTTCGGAAATATATAAAAATCCAGAAAAAATATATACCATAGTTGAAACTGCCGAAAAATTAACACAAACAAAAATAAAATTTCTTTTTCTTGATGAAATTCAATCTGTTAGTAGTTGGGAAAAATATATAAAAAGTGTTTACGATGCCGAAAGATTTGACAAAATATGTATAACAGGTTCGAATTCAAAATTATTACTCGGAAATTATTCGTCTTTATTGTCAGGCAGATACATTGTTTCTCAAATGTATCCTTTATCTTTATCCGAAATTTTAAATCATTATAATTTTTCAGATAATCTTACCATATTGCAAAACAAACCGAAAGTTTTAAATCTATTGGAAAACTGTATAAAACATGGGACTTTTCCTGAAATTGTGTTGAAAAACAACAAACAAATAAAACACGAAATACTAACAAATTATTACGACAGTATTTTAATAAAAGATTGTGTAATAAATAAAAACATAAGAGACCATAAATCATTTAAAGAACTATCATTTTATATATTCAATAATTTGGCTGTATTATATTCTTATAATAGTTTATCAAAAGCTACAGGAATAAACGATGTCTCGGTTAAAGAATACATAAATGCCATGCAAGAAGCATTTTTGATATACGAAATTTCACAATTTTCATTTAAAATTAAAAAACAACTAAAATCTAAACGTAAATTATATTCAATTGATAACGGCTTAATAACAGCAACTTCATTAAATTTTTCTGAAAATAAAGGAAAATTATTTGAAAACTTTGTCTTTTCAGAACTATTAAAATATGGATATAATAATATATATTTATACAACGAAAAAAAAGAATGTGATTTTATTGTAAAAAAAGGGAAGCAATTAATTGCCATACAAGCTACTTTTGAAATAAATGCAAAAAATAGAGACAGAGAAATAAATGGCTTAATATCTGTTCAAAAAAAATTCCAAATTTCAAAACTTTATATTGTAACTCTATCGCAATCGGAAACAACAAATAACAATATTTCGATAATACCAATATACGAACTTAGGAATTGTTAAAAGAACGTCGGAAACTGTCTTAGGAATTGGAAAATAATGACGTAGTTTCCGAAATTATTCTTTGACAATTCCTTATTATATTTAATTTTATCCGTTTACAAAAAAATGTCATAAATTTTGGCATGTTTCTTAAATTACAAATATAACTGCATAAAAATGAAACTACCTTTAATTTCAATAATAACTCCAATTTATAATGCAGAAGAGTTTCTTAGCAAAACGCTTGTTTCTGTTATAAATCAGACATATAAAAGCTGGGAATTAATTGCCGTTAACGATGGTTCTAAAGATCGCAGTTTGGAAATTTTGAATAGTTTTGCGAAAAAAGATGCAAGAATTAAAATATTTACTATAAAAAATTCTGGTCAATGTGTTGCTTCTAACTATGGCATAAATAACTCCAATGGTGATTATATAAAATTTCTTGATGCCGATGATATAATATCTGAAAATCATTTAGAACTACAATATAAAGCGATTGAAAACTCACCTAACTACCTTGCCTCCTGCGAATGGGGGCGTTTTTATAATACCGATTATAAATCTGCGAAATTTGTTGCAGAGCCAGTTTGGAAGGATATGAAATCAATGGATTGGCTTAAAATTTCGTTGGCTCAAAAATCGGATATGATGCCTGCTTGGCTTTGGCTTATCCCTCGTAATATATTAGATAAAGCTGGCTTTTGGAACGAAAAATTAAGCTTGAACAACGATTTTGATTTTAGCATAAGGTTATTACTTGCAGCAGAAGGTGTGAAATTTGCAAAAAATGCAAAGTTTTATTATAGAAGCGGTTTGTCTAATAGTCTGTCCCAAAATTTTTCGCAAAAGGCTGTTGAGGCCGCTTTTTTAACCACAAAATTAGGTTGCACCAATTTTTTAAATGCAGAAAACACCAAAGAAACCAGACTGTTGTGTGCTAATCGTTATCAAATTTGGATTTATAGAATTTATCCAGACTATCCTGATATTATAAAAAAATTTGAAAATGAAATAAAATCTTTGGGAACAACAACTGTGCAAATTGAAGGCGGTAGAGTATTGTTGAGCTTAGTGAAAGTTTTTGGCTGGAAGAAAGCTAAAAAAATACAACGACTACTTTATAAACTTGGTTGGAATAAAATTGCAAATATTAAAAGGAAATTAAAAAAATGAAATGCTTTTTGAGATTTGTTTTGATCTTTTATATACAGGTAGAAAACCTCGAAAAACCTTAAAGAAAAAGAGTAAAAGTAAGACTGAACAAAGGTTTGCAAACTACATAAACGTGGACAAAAACTGACTAAATAGACAACCCAAACCCGAACATCCTGTAACATTAAATGATATTGACAATAGTGATATTCACGCCAATCATACAGAGGCTTTTAATGCTTCATTGCGAAGAAAATGTGCGGCTTACAGACGAAAAACAAATACTTACGCCAAGAAAAATGAACGGTTACAGCAAAGACTTAATTTAATTTGGATAAAACACAATTTTGTTGACAAACATTACACAACTAAAATAGTTCCTGCTGTTGAATTGAATATAATCAATGCTGCATTTTCTTTTGAACAATTGTTCAATATTAGAATAATGAAATAAATTTTTGACAAGAATTGAACTGAACCAGTACACTCTTTTTTGGATTTGTCTTTTATTAAGTTAATTTTTGAATGATATGTCTTCTTCTCGGCATTTCCCCACCAGTGTATTGATATGTCTAATTTCTCCGTTGTTTTTTATATATGAGAATTTAACTGATCGGTCAATAATAGTAAAACTCCATTCCCATAAGTTTTAAAACCAAGATTACGTAGTAGTTGTATAACTTATCCTTCAAAAAAAAGTCACAATATATAACCCCTTAAACAACTCTATCAAAACTACTATATTCAAAATTAATATGTCCTGCTAATGATGTGGTGAAAATATTTTCCATAGTCAAAGGTAATCTTTTTTTAAAAAATCACAAAAAAAACGACCTTTAGGTCGGTATTCATTGCAACTTTTTTTAAAAAAAACATCTAAAATTTGAAACTTTTAAGTTTAAAAGAAAAATTATTAAAAAATGGTTTTCAAAAGCATGTTGAAGCAAACATACCTTATAATTTAATTTGAAGGTGTAAATCAATTCTTAATTCTTAATTGCCGTTTACGGCGTTATATTCTAACTATTAAAATTTCACACATGAAAAAGATTAAATTAATTGTCCCTTTGTTTTTAATTTTATTTGTTGTAATGCAAGCCAATGCACAAGAAAAAAACAAAAAAGTAGATACCCGTATCGATAATACATCTTATTGGAAGAAGATGATAGAACTTGGTTATGCAGAAGGAAATCCTGTAAAAATGATTGAACCAGCCGTTTACACTGGAAGCTCTATGAGTGTGTCGGGAGTAAAAACAGAAGACTCGCCAGATATTTCTGTTAACGACCTTGAGCAATCAGAAATTTCTGTTTTTGTTGACCCAAACGACAATACTTTTATTATGAACTCTAATAACTCTGGAAACTCTTCTACGCTATATGGGTCTAACTATTTCTTTTCGGACAACAGAGGCGAAACATGGGGAGGACAGGTAGAAGGAGTTGGAGGTAATAACTCAGGAGATCCTGCAACAGCAATTAGCTTAGATGGCAGAATGTATGTTGGTTTTATTCACAGTAATTCTAGTCAAGGAGTTTCTTATTCTGCCGACGGTGGCAATAGTTGGACAAGTGTTCAGGCTGGTGGCAATGTTAGTAGTGGAATGTTAGACAAAAACCACTTATGGATTGACAATAGTGCATCAAGTGTTTACGAAGGAAATGTATATAATGTATGGTCTAACTTAGATGCCGGACCAAATTATGGAAATATTGAATTTGTAAGAACTACCAACGGTGGTGTTTCGTATTCTTCGCCAGTAAATATCAGCTCTGATGTTAATGCAGGAAGCCACGATCAAGGTTGTAATGTGCAAACAGGACCTAACGGTGAAGTGTATGTTGTTTGGTCTATCTATGATAGCTGGCCATCAGACGAGTCGGCACTTGGTTTTGCTAAATCAACTGATGGAGGAGCAACTTTTGAAACTTCTACAAGAATTATTTCTAACATCAAAGGTATTAGAACTACTGAGGTTTCAAAAAATATGAGAGTAAACTCGTTTCCATCTATGTCTGTTGATATGTCAACTGGAACTATATATGTGGTATGGACAAATATTGGCGTACCAGGAACAAACTCAGGAACTAACAAAAGTATTTACATGATTAAATCAGATGATTTGGGCGAAAACTGGTCAACTCCTGTAAGAGTAAATCAAGGAGCTAATGACCAAGGCAAAGAAGCATACCTGCCTTGGATGGCTTGTGATACAGAAACAGGAACTTTGAGTGTAGTTTATTTAGACGATCGTAATGTTAGCTCCACGGAAGTAGAAACTTATGTTTCAAACTCTTTTGATGGTGGCGAAACGTGGGAAGACCTTAAAGTTAGTGATGTATCTTTTACTCCTTCTCCTTTGCCAGGAATGGCAGGTGGATACATGGGAGACTATCTTGGTATTGCGGCAAGTGGTGGTATGGTATATCCTGCTTGGTGCGACAACCGAACGGGTTCTTTATTAACCTATGTTTCTCCTTTTGAAACAAACAACAGAGTAAGACCAGCGAACCTTCAAGTGGTACTTACAGAAGAGACAGGACATACAGAACTAACATGGGAGTACAACGAAACAAAAGAATTACAAAATTTTGTAGTTTATAGAGAAGGGCAAGAAATTGGAACAACTTCTGATTTATTCTTCTCAAATGATTTACCAGACTATGGATATTATAAATATTCAGTATCTGCTATGCACGATGATGGCGAATCGGGAAAAATTCATAATTCAATAGTTTGGGGTAAAGCAATTATTGAGGTAACACCAGAATCTTTAACCGAAACTCTTGAACCAGATAATACTTCGGTAAAACAACTTACTGTTACAAACAACGGACAATTAGATTTAATGTACAACCTTAGCACTCAAATAACTTCTAAATATGGAGGAAAAGCTTATTGTGATGCCAATGGTGGTGGTGATGAGTATATTAGTAGAGTAGCAATTGGAGATATTGATAATTCAACAAGTGCGTCAGGCTATGGAGACTATACAAGTTTTTCTACTGATGTTTCTACAGGTGATATTTACGAAATTACTGTTGAAAATGGTTCTGTTTATTCTGTTGACGATTTAGGTATTTGGGTTGATTGGAATCAAGACGAAGATTTTGAAGACGCAGGCGAAGAGGTAGTTTGTGAAGTTAGTAATAGTGGACAAGGAACTTACGAAATTATTGTTCCTGGTGATGCTGCTTCTGGTGCAACAAGAATGAGAATAAGAATAAAATATGGTGGTGATGACTGTGGTAGCCCTTGTGGTACTACTTCTTTTGGAGAAGTAGAAGATTATACTTTAAACGTTAGCAACTGGTTATCAATTGGCGATTTTATAGGAACAGTAGCACCTGGAACATCTGAGATAATTAATGTAACCTTCTCTTCTTTTGATGTAGAATTAGGAACTTATAATGCAACTATTTCATTTGAAAGCAACGATTTGGAAACTCCAGCTGTTGAGGTACCATTAACTTTAATTGTTAATCAAGACGTTGATCTTAATTCAGAACCAACTGCAATTCCGCAAACTGTATGTGCTGGCGATGCAAGTCAATTGTATGCCAATGCTGTTGGAGGAACTGGTACATTTACATACTCTTGGACATCAGACCCTGTAGGTTTTACTTCATCAGAAGCTACTCCAACAGTAAACCCAACTGAACCTACAACTTATTATGTAGAAGTTCAAGACGGCGAAAACACTGTAAACGCACAAGTAGCAATAAGTATTGAATTAGCTGCAAATACTCCAACTATGCCAACGGGTTCTACTTACGAAGGTAACCAAAGCATTTCTTATTATAATGCAACATCTGACAACGCAACATCGTATGTATGGAGTCTTAATCCAGCAGAAGCTGGTGGTATTTCAGGTGATGGAAACGTAGGAGCAGTTGACTGGAACAACAGTTTTGTTGGTACAGCTTATGTTTCGGTAAAAGCTATTAACGATTGTGGCGAAAGTGTGTTGTCAGACGAATTAGAAATTGATGTTTACGATGGTGTTTCAACAGTTGAACAGCTTAACAACGAAATTACATGGAGTGTATATCCTAATCCTTCAACAGGGCAATTCTTTTTAGAAATAGATTCTGAATTATCAGACTTAATTAATATTGAAATATATAGCATTACAGGTGAACTTGTTTATTCTAAAACAAACATATCTTTATGGGCTTATAATTCAATGAAAATTGATATGACTAACAATCAAGCAGGATTGTATCTTGTACACATATCTGCAAATGGAGTTAATGAAGTTAAAAAACTTATTATTGCTGACCTCTAAATTAAAATTGGAAAAATCATGTAAATAATTCATTATACGACTATTAACACCTCTAATAAATAACTGGACATTTATTTTAAACAACATTAGAATCAATTATTTGCATATTTTTTTAAAAATATTAAAATACAACAAACATAAAAAACTAATATTCAATTTTTCAAAAAAAACAATTACTATTCTGTAATTAAAATCAGAAAATCTAAAATAAACAAAAAAATGAACACAACAGTATAAATATCAACAAATTGTAGTCTCGTCCAGTTTTATACCCATTATTTTAGAGGTCAGTATTATTGAATAATTAGTAGATAGTTATATTAAACTAATAGTTGACTTTTTTTGTAATTTTTTCGTTGTTGCGAATTTAGGGCTCATATCCATATAAATAAACAACAAAATTCTGACAGAGTTTCAAACTTTGCCAAAGTTAAAAAACACTTGCATTAACAAGAGGAGCTATTACAACGAGTTGGATACGAGCTACAAACTCGCACCAGTAGCCTAACTACAAATAATACAAATTATTTTTTTGTAATATAATTCCAAAATATCAATTTTGGAGTATAGCATTAATATCAACTATACTTATATTTA
>JAOZTW010000245.1 GCA_029938985.1 Bacteroidales bacterium
TACTTAAGTCTTAATATAGTAAATTGGTTTTTTTATTGAAAATCATATAGTTAAATGTCACAAGAAAAGTTTTCCCGACTTTTCAGAATATAATAGAATTAGGAATTAAGAATTAGGAATTGGTTTACACCTTAATATCCAATATAATAGAATAACACTATAAAAAATAATTAGTGGTTAAGAAATGGATTACATCTTAAAATTCAATTTTTCTAAATATTTTATAAATAGTTAAGTTTAAAGGTGTGAACCAATTCCTAATTCTTAATTCCAAACTTAAAAATTACAATTATGAAAAAAATAACTATTACTTTTATATTTATTATATTTACAACAAGTTTGTTTGCACAAAATGTTGATAGTTTGATAGATGTAGCAGAAAAACTTTATAACAACAAGCAACTTGAAGAAGCTATAGTTATTTATAATAAACTGATTGTTTTGGATAGCAAAAATGCAGTAGTTTATAATAGAAAAGCAAATTGTATTTCTAAAACAGATGTTGATAGTGCAAAAATATATTATAATATTGCAATAACCTTAGACCCAAACTATTCCAGCCCCTACTATAATCTTGGTTTAATTTTTTATTATCAAGAAAATAATTATGAAAAAGCACTGATTGAATTTAAAAAAGCTTATGAACTATCACCTGACAGTACTTCGTTTGCAGTTAAAGTAGGTATGGCTTATGATAAAATACAGGAGCAAGACCAGGCATTAAAATATTATGACGAAGCTTTGGAAAAAAATCCAACAGAATTAGATGCTTATTACTATAAAGCATCACTTTACTACGAATTAGATAGCATAGATATTGCTTTAGAAATTCTTAAAACAGCTATCAGAAAAAAAGCAAATAAAAGTTATTTTTATACTTTAAAAGCAGATATTGAACTTATTAAAGGTAACAACGAACAGGTAGTTTTAGATTGCAACAAGGCTTTATTAATAAATCCAGAAGATATTTATGCTTTTGAGTATAGAGCCGAAGCTTACTATAAGTTATCAAACTTTGAAAAGACCATAGAAGATTGTGGTATAATATTAGAAAACGACAGCTTAAATATATATGCAGTATATTTAATAGCAGCAAGTTATTACGACCAAAAAGAATATGAAAAATGTGAATATTATATTCAAAAAGGTATTAATCTGAACCAAGAATATAGCTTTTTTTATCAAATGCAAGGATTTATTTATTTTTACAAAAAAGAATATTTAAAAGCAAAAGAATTTTTTGAACAAGCATTTTTTGTTAATCAAGAAGACTTAGAATCAGTAGATTATTTAATTTATTCAGACCTTTTGTTAAAAACAGATTCTTCTTTAATATACTCAAATGGTATTTTTACCAATTTTAATATTGATAATATTGATAAAATGAATCTGCAGGTGAAAGATAGAAAAAGTAAATATAATTATAAAAAATTATTAAAAAGATTTAATGAAGATAAGAAATCTTTGAGTTTGGACGAGTATTTTATGCTCTATTATGGTCATTCGCAACAAAAACGTTTTTCGGGATATTCACAAACAAACAAACAAGGTTATAGAAAACAATTTGCAAAAGGCGATTATTTTGAATGTATTGATGTAGCCGAAAAATATCTTAAAGACGACCCATTGTTAATTGAAGCATATTTATATATTGCTTATTCTCATTTATATATGGGTGATATTGAAAAATATAAAGAGAATATTTATGTTTACAGTGCTTTTGTAATGTCAATTTCGTATTCAGGAGATGGTAAAACACCTGACACTCCTTACATTATAATAAGTATTGCAGATGAATATAATATGATGTATTTTCTTGGCTTTAAATATGGTACTCAAAAATTATTACAAATAGATGGTCATATTTACGATGCTTTTGAAATAAAAGATGCAAAGGAACACGAAAGTGATATTTATTTTTTGATAGATGTATTTTTTGGAAAATTCAAATAAAGGAATTAAGAATTAGGAATTTGTTTACACCTTAAAATTCAATTATTTATAAAAATATATTAAAATATGGCATTTTTCATAAATGCTAAAAAGTAGTTGACACTTTTTTTGTTATCTAAAAACCATATTTTTTCTTTTTCACTTAATATTAATTTTAAAATATTTAATTTAAAATGACACCCTTATTAGTTTTTACAGTTATTGCAGGATATTTTGTGGTTTTAATAATAATTTCTTTTATCACGTCAAAAAAATCCAACAACGCAAGTTTTTTTACAGGTAACCGCAAATCGCCGTGGTATTTAGTAGCCTATGGAATGATAGGAGCTTCACTTTCGGGAGTAACATTTATTTCTGTGCCTGGCTGGGTTGCCGACTCTTCTTTCTCTTATTATCAAGTAGTATTAGGATATATTCCTGGATATTTAGTTGTAGCACTTGTCTTAATGCCAGTATATTACAGATTAAATCTTGTCTCAATATATACATATTTAGAAAAACGTTTTGGCTTTTTTTCCTACAAAGTTGGCTCATTTTATTTCCTGCTTTCTCGCACTATTGGTGCCGCTTTCAGATTGTTTCTTGTGGCTGGTGTACTACAACTCGCCTTCTTCAACGCCTTTGGAATACCATTTTGGCTTACCGTTGTAATAACAATTCTCTTAATTTGGCTTTATACTTTTAGGTCGGGTATAAAAACTATTGTTTGGACAGACACACTGCAAACAACATTTATGCTATTATCGGTAGTTGTTAGTATTTTTATTATTGGTAACAAATTAGACTTAAACTTTGGCGAAATTGTTGAAACAGTGGCAGAACACCCATATTCAAAAATATTTCATTGGGATTGGAAATCAAAAGATTTTTTCTTCAAACAATTTTTTGCAGGAGCATTTATGGCTTTTGTAATGACTGGCTTAGACCAAGATATGATGCAAAAAAATCTTACTTGTAAAAATTTGAAAGAGGCAAAAAAAAATATGATTTGGTTCAGTTTAACACTTTTACCTATAAATCTGATTTTTCTTTCGCTTGGCGTGCTACTGTATATTTATGCCAACAAAATGGGAATTGCTATTCCCGAAAAAACAGACAATCTATTTCCAATTCTTGCAATAAATCATTTTAGCCTTTCGGCAGGAATATTATTTTTGCTTGGAATAATTGCTGCCGCCTTCTCAAGTGCCGATTCTGCATTAACCTCACTAACAACAGCATTCAGTATTGATTTTTTAAATATTGATGTAAATAAAAAAAATAAAAATGTGAGAAGAACCAAAACTATTGTTCATATCTGCGTGTCTTTGGTGGTGATTATTGTAATTCTTATTTTTAATGAAATAAATAATGAGAGTGTTATAAGTCAAATATTTAAGGTGGCAGGCTATACCTATGGACCTTTGCTTGGACTTTTTGTTTTTGGTTTGCTTACAAAGTTTAAAATAAAAGATAAGCTCGTTATACCAGTAGTTTTGCTTTCTCCAATACTAACTTATTTTATAAATAAATATTCCGAAGTTCTACTTTTTGGGTATAAATTTGGATTTGAACTACTCATTCTTAATGGATTACTTACAATAATTGGTTTGGCATTAATTATTGATAAAAAAAATAATTTAAAAAAATAACGCATTTTTCACCAGTGTCAAGTTCAAGGCTTTTTTGAAATATTAAAATTAAAGTTTACTTTTGTAAATGAGCATTTTAATATTTCAAAAGTAACGAAGAAATTGATACTCGTGAAAAACACAAAAAATAACTATTATGAAATTAGAAAACTATAAAAATAACATTAAAAAATATACCGAAATATCTGACGCAATTAGGAAAAAACAAAAAATAGTTTCAGTATTTCGACTAATTGTGTTTATCTCAATATTCTTCTTTCTATTTTTATTTATTAGCAAAGGCTATATTTATGTTGGGGTTGCAATTTCTGCAGTATTGATTGTTGTGTTTGGTTTTTTGTTAAAATATCATGTTCTGTTAAAAAATAAAAATAAATTTTATACCAATTTATTGTCTATTAATAAAGATGAAATAGAGTTTTTAAAATTTAATTATTCAAATAAATATGATGGTATAGATTTTTTAGACTACGAACATCCTTATGCTTACGATTTGGATTTAATTGGAGAACATTCACTTTTTCAGTATATTAATAGAACAACAACAAGTTATGGAATACGAAAACTTTTAAATTGGATAGAAAAACCTTTGTTTTCTAAAACAAAAATAGAAAACCGACAACAGGCCGTAAAAGAGTTAATGGAGCTTGTAGATATGAGACAATATTTCCAAGCCTATGGAATGCTGAAAAACAACCCAATAAACGACAAAGATGGACTTCTTGAATGGATTGTAACTGCAAACACATTCATTAAAAATAAAATTTTTAATATTCTTAAAATTATTTTGCCAATTTTAACTTTTTTATTATTAATTTTGGCAAGTTTTCCAACAAAATTTGATGCGTTGTGGAGCATTTCATTTATAATAAATCTTGGGGTACTTGCAATTTATTATAAAAGAATTAAGCTGGTTCACAATAATTTATCTAAAAAAACAGAACTATTAAAAAAATATATAAAACAATTAGACATAGTTGAAAATGCAAAATTTGAATCAAACGACTTGATTATTTTACAAAAAAAGTTAAATAGTGGTAATATTTCTGCTAATACTGAAATAAAAAAATTGCTAAAAATACTCAACGCTTTTGACACAAGGTTAAATGTATTTTTAACTTTTATTTTAAATGGTTTGTTTTTGTACGATTTTTGGGTAGTAATAAGATTAGAAAAATGGAAAATTAAAAACAACAAATTTTTTCAAGAATGGCTTAATGTACTCGGAGAGTTTGATGCAATTCAAAGTTTTGCTACTTTTGCATATAATAATAAAGAAAATATATGTTTTCCTGCATGCAATACCAAAACGTTTGTATATAATACAAAAAATATGGGACACCCACTTATTCCTGAGAACGAGCGGGTTAATAACAATTTTAATATTACAGGTTTTAATCAATTTAATATTGTTACTGGAGCAAATATGGCAGGGAAAAGTACTTTTTTAAGAACCATTGGTGTAAATTTAGTACTCGCCATGGCAGGAGCACCTGTTATAGCAGAACATTTTGAGTTTTACCCAGTAAATATTCGTACAAGAATAAAAATTTCGGACTCGCTGTTTAAAAACGAATCTTATTTTTATGCAGAATTAAAACGTTTGAAACAAATTATTGACGACCTTGAAGCCGATAAAGAAGTATTTATTTTACTTGATGAAATTCTTAGAGGTACAAATTCTAAGGACAAACACGAGGGGTCAAAAAAATATATTGAAAAGTTATTAAAATATAAAGCATCGGGTATAATTGCAACCCACGATTTAATACTTGGTAAACTACAAGATGAATACAAAAATCAAATACAAAATTTTTGCTTTGAGGTAGAAATTGAAAAAAATAATCTAATATTTGATTATAAATTAAAAACAGGAATAAGTAGCAAACTTAATGCCTCGTTCCTTATGAAACAAATGAAAATAATTGAAAATTAAAAAATAAAAAATATGAGACAAAATGTTGTTTTGGTGGACAACCAAATCTTTTTTAGAAACACAGCCCGTAAATTAATATCGTCTTTACCTGACGCACACCTCGTTGGTGTGTTTGCAACAGGTCAAGAATTGTTAGATTTTATGGATAAAAATACTATTCCAGATATTATTTTTACGGAATTTGACTTGCCTGATATAAAAGGAGAAGAGTTGATAAAACGTATATTTGCACGTAATTCAAGAGCTATAATAATAGGGTTGTGTTTGCAAAACAATCCTGAAATGGTAAAAAAATATATTAAGCAAGGAGCAAGAGGATACTTGGTGAAACTGAGTAATAATAAGAATATTATGACCGAAATTTTAAAAGCTCCTTCTAAAAGAATTTTTTATTCGGAAACAGTAAAACGAAAAACGGCAAAGAAAAGACAAAAAATAATTCTTGTGGTTGACGATTTTGAAACAAACACTTATGTTGTAGGCGTAACGTTACAAACAGCTGGTTACAAGGTTATAAAAGCAGAAAATGGAAAAGGTGGTTTACTAATAGCCAACACTCAGGACACACATTTAGATCTTATAGTTGCCGACTATAACATGCCAGACATAAATGGAGCACAAATGATTAAACAAATAAGAACACTCGAAAAATACAAAAATATTCCTGCATTAATACTTAGCTCAGACAATAGTGTGGATAAAAAAAGATTTGCAGAATCAGTAGGAATATCGGCTTGGATACAAAAACCGTATAAAATAGCTCATTTCTTAAAAATTGTAGATATGGCTCTTAAGTAAAAAAATCATGAAAAACAAACTTTCGAATAAAATTTTTGCAATATTAGCTTTATTATTTATTTCAAGTATTGTATTAATTGTTATTATACAATTTTATAACTACAATCAGGAATTAGAAATCATGTCAAATAATAGTTTAAAAAGGGCTGAAAATTCGTTTAAAGAGGTTAAAAATAATGAAATTCAAAAATTATCTTTAGCTTTAGATGTTTTACTAAGTAATAAGGAGGCTAAAAATTTGTTTATTGAACAAAATACAGATGGTTTGTACAAAGCATCAAAACCGATTTTTGATACAATAAAAGAGCTATATAGTATAACACACTTTTATTATATTATGCCAGAACCAATAAAAACATGTTTCTTAAGAGTTCACAATCGTCCAAAAAACAATGATGTAATAACTCGCTTCACATACAACAATGCTGTTGAAACAAAAAATATGTCTTCTGGTTTAGAACTTGGTAAAACTGCTTTTGCACTAAGAGTAGTTAAACCATACTATAAAAACAAAGAACTAATTGGATACATGGAAGTAGGAGAAGAAATAGACCATTTTTTTGAAATAATGAAAAAAAACACGAAAAATGAATTTTTTACAATTGTAGATAAACAATTTTTGGACAAAGAAAAATGGGAAAATGCTTGTAGCAGTAATCCTGTGATGGTTAACTGGGACTCGTTGCCAAACAATGTAGTACTTAATAATACTTCTAAAGATATTTCATTATCAAATATTGATATTCAAAAACATACGAAAGAAGGAAAAATTATAGATAAACATTTTAGAATTAAAAATAAAATTTATATATTAGGAACAATTCCACTGATAGATGCTGGAGACAGAAATGTTGGCTCTGTTTATTTTACACATGATATTACAAATAATTACAATAATATATTATTTTTTACAATAACAAGTATAATTGTCTTTTTTTTACTATTTATAGTATTTAGTTTTATAAGTTTTATATTGTTAAAAAAAACAATTATTACACCAATTAGAGAATTAACATTAGCAACAAAAAAAATTGCAAATAAGCAAATTAATTTTAGATTGCAAGAAAACAGAAAAGGAGAAGTAGGAGAACTTTATAAATCTATAAAT
>JAOZTW010000246.1 GCA_029938985.1 Bacteroidales bacterium
TTTGCATATTGCTTATATGGTAATCTTTTACAACGAAGCATAATGATAGAATTGACCTTAAAAAGTGACGTTTATATATGATTAACTACTTATATTTCAAGTAGTGTATTAAAACTTAATTATTTAAAGTATTGTTATACGAAAAGACGGCATTTTTCATAAATGCCAAAAAAACAGCTTGTGCAAGCTTGTAGCTCATATCCAAGCCCATATAGAAGTGCTAAAAACCACGCTGACCAAGAATTTGTAATTGTTATTGGCTAATTATAATAGGTTGGATACGAGCTACAAGCTCGCACCAACTGGGATGGACTATTATAACAAACCAAACAACTAATCTGAAAGACTTTTTGTGTATTCTAATACATATTTTGTGCTTTGTGATTATCAAAGTATTGCTTACAATAAATGATAAATTACAATAGCTTTTTGGTGAATATTTATAAATAATTTTGTTTTTTAGATAAATTATTACGAGCTTTGTAGCCTTCTTATAAAGCCTATTTTAAGGCGGAGTTAAAACAATCAAAATATTAAAATTATGCCAATAACAAAACCAACATACAGTAGTTGTCCAAGTTGTGGTAACACACGTGGATCGTTTGTTTACAAATGTAATAGTTGCGGAAAAGTTTTTTGTGGATATTGTGGTAGTCCTAACACTTGTCCAAGTTGTAAAAGTTCAAATACAAAACAATTAGGAGAACTTGGAAAGCCTTACTATGAACCGTAATCTTGACTGTGTTTTTGTCACAAAAAATAAAACAACAAAGTTTTTTTTATTAATTTTACGATAATAACAACATGACAAATTGCTTAATTGAGTAAGTAGCTGACGAAATTTCACTTTCACCAGTACACTTCTCTCAGTACCAAGCATACTATTGCAAAAAATACAAAAGCCCTTAAACAAAACAGTTTAAAATTTACAACCAACACAACTTACGAAGAATTGTGTTGCAAACCTTTAAAATTTAATATAATGAATTGGATAATTTCAGTAAATCCTAACGATTACAATCATTCTAGTGTTACTTCAAGTTTGTAATGTCTAATAAAAAGCAGGTATTATGAAATGTGCTGTAATAGACCGAATAACAATTTATTACGATATTTAGTGTGTGGATAATAAAAAGCATATACCAGACATTATTAACTTGAAGTAACACTAGCTTTTTTGAACATTTTGGATATATTGATTGGAAACAAAAAACAAACAAATTTGAAACAGGAGATATAATATACATATATTGTAGTTTACCGTTAAAAATGTTACAATACAAATGTATAGTTGAAAAAATTAATTTAAACTCTTCTCAAATTGTAGATGATAAAGATTATTGGACAAATGAAAAGAAATATAATGAACCATATGATGGTAAATTTATGTCTTTGAAATTAATAGAACAAGTTTCAAATAATCAAATGAAGCTTATTAATCTTAAAGCACATGGACTAAAAGCTGCACCACGAGGTCCAATGCAAATAAAAGACAGTAACTTATTGAAATATATTGAAACTTACTTTACAGATAACAATCAGAGCGACTTCTTTCCTGAAATGGTTAAAGAATGTGATACAGAAAATGAAGGAGTAAAAAAAACGATTATAGTCAATAAATATGAACGTAGTTCAAAAGCAAGAGAAAATGCAGTGAAGTTTCACGGACTTAATTGTATTGTATGTGACTTAAATTTTAAAGAAATGTACGGTGAAATAGGAGAAGACTTCATACATATACATCATTTAATTCCAATACATAAAATAGGACAAAATTATAAAATTAACTATAAGAAAGACTTAGTACCTGTTTGTCCTAATTGCCATTCAATGTTGCATAGAAAATTTGAGGGTAAAGAACCGACAATAGAACAGTTAAAACAAATGATTGATAAATAGTATATTCAGATTGCCAAAAAATAAAAAAGCCTATAAACAAAACCGTTTAAAGGCTTTTTTATTATCATAATAATAATTGGGTTTGTGTAAATAAAATTGCTTTTGACAAAGGTGTTATTGGCAAAACAGGATATAAAGGTAAAAACCATTGGCATATTTATAATCCTAATAGCACAAGTGTTAGAGATTATTATTTAGATAAAAATGGAAATCCCATACATAAAAACGATAGAAATTCCCACATTGAAATAAACTGCTAATAATATGAAAAACAATATTGAAATTTTTAATTACCTGCACGACACAGGATTATCAAATTTATTATTTGACTTTCAAAATAAAGAAGTGTCAATTGATTTTTTGATATGGGATGATATTATGAAAAAAGAAGAGATTTTAACTATTAAATTATTGGGAGTTAGTAAATTTATTTCTGATTATCCCAAAGATATTGAATTTAATGTAATTGGCTGTCATGAAGTAATTTGCACTTTGCTTGATAACAACCAGTATAATGTTACATTCTTGTTTGATTTTTTAAAACAGGCAGTTGCATGGAAGGTGGAAATGAATTTTATGGAAGTAGAGATAAAAGGAGGATTATCGGATAAAGCCTTTAACTATAAATACAATGAAACAAATTCTTAAAAATAATTCTTAATAAACAATGTATATATGTCTCAGTTATATTGACTAACTATTTGATGGTAGCCAATATATTACTCACTTCGCAAAGCACACTATTACACAAAAAATTAAAAAGCCTATAAACAAAATCGTTTAAAGGCTTTTTAATTATCATAATAATAATTGGGTTTGTGTAAATAAAATTGCTTTTTAATAAAATAATTACTAACTTTGTATATTGCTATGCTGTGGCAATTAGTGGTGGGCTGTGCAATAAATAATAATTTAGTTAATGAACTAACAAACAGTAAAATGCAGACAAGAAATACCGAAATGTATTTGTCAAAATAAAAAACAGGGACTTGTTTTTTGCAAATATAAGTAGGAAGTACTACCTTTGCAAAAAAATAGTAGTTGAATAAACTTTAATTTATATGCTATGAATAAAATACTAACTGATAATCTTAACAAAATAGAAAAATATTGTGATGAATATAATGTAAAACAATTATATGCTTTTGGCTCGGTATGCACTAAAAATTTTAATGAAAAAAGTGATATTGATTTGTTGATTAATTTTCAAAAAAACATATCTGTTGAAAAATATACAGATAATTATTTTATTCTGCATGAATTGTTTGAAAAAGTTCTAAAACGTCCTATTGATTTATTAACAATTAATATGTTAGAAAATCCTTTTTTCATTAAAGTAATGGAAAAAACAAAAACCTTAATTTATGAACGACGAAATTAAAAGATATTTATACGACATTAAAATTTCAATAACGTCTATTTTTAACTATCTCGGGGAGGAACGAAATTTTTTTGAATATCAAAAAAACAAATTATTAAGACGTGGGATTGAAAGAGAATTTGAAATTATCGGCGAAGCAGTAAATCGGATTTTAAAAAAAGATACAACTATTAAAATAACAAATGCTCGTAGAATAGTTCAAACAAGAAATTTTATCATTCATAATTATGACACTGTTGATGATACAATAATCTGGGGAGTAATTTCAAAAGATTTACCAAAATTAAAAACAGAAATAAACAAATTACTTGATGACGAGACAAACGAACATGTAGATAATTAATTAAATAAGAAGCACAATTGATTAAATGACTGATGCAATTTTATTTTACCAAGTACATTTCTCTCAATACCAAACATACGATACACAAAAATAAAAAAGCCTATAAACAAAACCGTTTAAAGGCTTTTTTATTATCATAATAATGTAAATAAAATTGCTTTTTATAAAGAATATTTGCTGTAGCTGTGTGTTTTTTTTTCTCTACTGTACTATACCCCCTTATCCTTAAAAGTTGGAGGACTATTATAACAAGCAAAGCTTTAGTAATAACACCCAAAACAACTAATCTGAAAAGCTTTTTGTGCATATTTTAAATAAATTTGTTTTATAGAAAAATTATTGTGAATTTTGCAACTCGAACGGCTCGCAATGAATGGCGATAAAGTTAATTCAAAAACAAAAAAATAATTACATTTGCAGGAAATAAAAAATAAAATTATGCAATATTTTAATGACTACTTAAAAAAAATAAAATCTGTTCCTTTGGAACAAATAACAGAACATTCGCACCGTTTGACTCTGCAAATATTATTTGAAAAAATATCGGATAACAAAAATGATAATATAAAAATATTGCACGAACCAAAACGAGAAGGAAAATTTGGCTCACCAGATTATAAAATAACCAACGATAGTGGAATTATTGGATATATTGAAAATAAAAAAATAGATGAGGACTTAAATAAGATACTTAAAACAGAACAAATAAAAAAATACAGAAAATTATCTGATAATATTCTACTAACAAATTATCTCGATTTTATTTGGATTAAAGAAAATGATATTCAAAAAGAAACTTTATGCAATATTTTTGATTTGCAAAATGCCAAATTTCAGTTAAAAAATGAAAATATACAGAAGGTTCAAAAATTAATAGAAAACTTTTTTTCACAAACACCAATAGGAATTTCTACAGCAAAAGAACTTGCACTTGCACTTGCGGTTCGTGCCAAAAATTTAAAAGATTTTTTACAAGAAGAATTAACTCAACAACAACAAAAAAATTCTAATGGTCTATTGCTCGGACTTTATGAAACTTTTCAAGAATATATTTTTACAGATTTATCAATATCTGAATTTGCCGATGCTTTTGCACAAATGCTTGTTTATGGACTTTTTCAAGCAAAATTGAATGCCGATACAAAAATTGTAACTTTACAAAATGCAAAATATTTTATTCCTCAATCATTCAAATTAATACAAGAACTTGTCGGTTTCCTTGATGAGTTAAATAAACCCGAATATACAAATGCGAAATGGATAATTGACGAAGTAATTTCGTTGATGAATAATCTTGATTTACAAGAAATTAAAAAATCAATGTTATTCAGCAAAACAGTAAAAGACAGCGAAAATATTGATACTGACCCATATATCTATTTTTATGAAACTTTTCTTGCCGCTTATGATACAAATTTAAGAAAAGCAAAAGGCGTTTATTATACACCACCACAAGTTGTTAGCTTAATTGTAAATTCAATAAATAATATTTTACAAAATACTTTTAAAATAAAATCGGGACTTGCAGACCGTAAACAAGTAACTGTCCTTGATTTTGCTACAGGAACAGGAACTTTTTTAATAGAAATTTTAAAACTAATTTTAAATAATATTCCAGCAAATTCGCAATCCAAAAAAGATATGATTATTTCCGAACATATCTTAAAAAATATTTATGGTTTTGAGTATCTTATTGCACCATACACTATTGCACATTTAAAACTTGCACAATTTTTGAAAGAACAAAATTATGAAATAAAAAATAATGAACGCTTACAAATTTTTTTAACAAATACTCTCGAACCAACAAACCCACAAATAAAAATACCATTATTACCTGCACTCACACAGGAAGCCAAAGATGCACAGGCAATTAAAGATAAGCCAATTCTGGTAATAACAGGAAATCCACCATATTCAGGACATTCCAAAAATACAGGAGAGTGGATAAGTCAATTATTAAAAGGAAATGATATTTATGCAAAAGAAAAAACAGAAAATCAAGCGAATTATTTTGAATTTGAAGGTAAACCTTTAAAAGAACGAAATTCAAAATGGTTACAAGATGATTATGTTAAATTTATACGTTTTGCACAATACAAAATCAACAAAATAGGACAAGGAGTTGTTGGAATTATTACAAATCACTCATTTTTAGATAGTCCTACATTCAGGGGAATGCGACAAAGTTTAATGCAGGATTTTGACCAAATGTATTTTATTGATTTACATGGAAATTCACGTAAAAAAGAAAAAACTCCAGACGGGAAAATAGATAAAAATGTTTTTGATATAATGCAAGGTGTAGCAATTTCTTTATTTATAAAGAAAAAAGGCTTGAAAAAAGCGATTTTTCATGCAGATTTTTGGGGAACACGTGACGAGAAGTTTGAACAATGTTTAAATAATAATTTAAAAACAATTAATTGGACGAAATTAAAACCACAAAAACCGTTTTATTTATTTATTCCGCATGACTACGAACTTTTAAAAAAATATAATGAATTTTGGAGCATAAAAGATATTTTTAATATAAATAGTGTTGGTATTGTTACTGGTAATGATAATTTTTTTATAGATTTTACGGAAGAAATAATAGAAGAAAAAATAAGAAAAGTAGAAAGAACTAAAATTTTAGAACAACAACAAAAGTTTTCTTTTTCAAATAATTTTTTTAAAAAAAGGAAACAGGTTTTTAGTGATATAGAAAAAGAACAACAAAATATAAGAAAAATAACTTATCGTCCTTTTGATGAAAGATATATCTGGCACAATGAAAAATTATTAGAACGAAGCCGAACAAATATTATGCAACATTTTATTAATAAAAAAAATATAGGATTAGTTATTTCTCGTCAAACTAAATTAGATAATTTTTCTCATGTTTTTATTTCTGATAAAATTATTGATTTACATTTGCTTGGTAATGACAGCTATATGTGTCCACTTTATACCTATCAACAAAACGGAGACACAAACGGTAACGGACATTTATTTAAAAATGAAGAAAAACGAGACAACTTCACAAAAGAATTTAGAGAGTTTATCAAAACAAAATATTCAAAAAAAGCTGTAAACAAAGATGATAAAATAGCTTTGCAGAATAAAATAGTGCAAAAAGAACAAAATATAAAAGATTTACAAAAAACAATAAAGGGTTTTGAATCAACAGGAAATAATGTAGATATTATAAAAAGTTTTAAAATTAATTTGCAAAAAGTTAAAACTCAAGTAAATAATCTAAAAAAACAATTAGAACATTCAGAAACAATAACTTATGCACCTTCGTCAGAAGAAATTATTGGATATATTTATGCCATTTTGCATAGCAAAACATTTATAAATACTTATACTGAGTTTTTAAAAATTGATTTTCCACATATTCCATTCGTTGATAATCAAAAAGATTTTATAAATTTATCAAAAGCTGGTTGGAAACTTATTCAAGTTCATTTACAAAATAAAAATATTGAAGGAAAAAAACACAGAAATCTCGGTTTATACAAAGGAGATGGAAGTAACGTAGTTGAAAAATTAGAACATAAAATAATAAAAGAAAATAATAAAATTTATAAAAGATTATACATTAATCAAACTCAATATTTTGAAAATATTACAGAAGAAATTTACAATTTTTATATAGGTGGTTATAAAGTGTTGAGCAAATACCTCAAATATAGAAAAAATAAAAATTTACAAATTAACGAAATAGAAAATATAGAAAACGTAGTTCGAATAATTTCTTACACAATTGAACAAAAGAAAATAATTGACAAACTATTTATTCTCTCACATTGATTGA
>JAOZTW010000247.1 GCA_029938985.1 Bacteroidales bacterium
CAACACATTATAGCCATGTCCAGTTTTTTACCCATTATTTTAGAGGTCAGTAGTAATGCGGTATTTAAAATTTTATAAATGCCACAAACTTTACACTTGTGAAATATGCCGTATTTTTTACAATTTTACAATACATTTTTTACAGTATCAATAACAGTGCCATCTACCCATTTTATAGCTGCAATTATTTTATCACCAAGTATTGGTTTTTGAGGTTTCCCACAAATTTTTTCTGCTTCTTGCTTTAATTCATGGATTGTTTTTAGAGGCAAGTTTGAATTTTTGGCTTTTTCAATTAAATCTTTTCGTAGTGGATTAATAGCTATACCTCGTTCAGTAACAATAACATCTATTAATTCTCCTGGTCCACAAATAGTTGTAACTTCATCAAGTACAACAGGTATTCTGTCTCTAAACAATGGTATTGGTAAAATTACTGTTTTAGAAAAAAGACAATTTTGCCAGCCACCAATTCCATGTAACATATAACCATCTGAATGTGTTGCAACATTTCCATTAAAATTTACATCAACTTCTGTTGCTCCAAGTATAACAACATCAACAAGTTGAGCAAAATTCCCTTTATTATGAAAATTATAACTTGTAAAAGGGCTTGTCCAAACGTGATTTGCATTTTCTGCCATTGAAGTTACTCCGTCTAAATCAAATGTTTGACCATCTAAAATATATTCAATCAAACCTTCATTAAGCATTTCAACAAGATATTTGTTACTTCCACCTCGCGCAAAACGTGCTTTTATTCCTTTCTCTCTCATTATTTGAGCAAAATAATTGCTTACTGAAAGCGAAGTTCCGCCTGCTCCTGTTTGAAATGAAAAACCTTCTTTTATAATACCTGTAGCTTCACAAAATTTAGCGGTCATTTCTGCAAGTAAAAGTCTGTCAGGACTTTTAGTTACTTTAGTTGTTCCTGAAATAATTTTTTCTGGAATACCAATTTTTTCAATTTCAACAGTATAATCCACATAATTTCCTTGAATTTGCCAAGGAATACATGGAAATGGTTTCATGTTATCGGTTACAACTATCACTTTATCTGCATATTGTGAGTCGACCAAAGCAAAACCAAGTAATCCGCTTGCCGATTGACCATAAAGTCCGTTTGCATTTCCAAAAAAATCGGCACAAGCTGCACCAATAACAGCAATATCAATTTTCACTTCTCCATCTTGAACAGCTTGATACCTACCACCATGAGAACGTAATACAGCAGTTTTCTGCATTTTTCCTTGCGAGGCAAATCTCCCCAATGGTCCATTCATACTTCCTTCAATATGACTAATTGTTCCGTCTTCCAAGTACTGAATTAAATGTTCGTGGCATGGGAACGAAGCCGAAGGAAACCAGCGTAATCCTTTTATGCCGAGTTCTTTGGCTATATCAAAAGTCATGTTTGCAAGCAAATCCCCATTTCTAAAATGGTGATGGGTTGAAATTGTCATACCATCTTTTAAACCAGATTTTATTAATGCTTCTTTCAGACTTGCAACTTGTTTATTTCCATCAACTGGAAAATCTGCATTTGTTGTTAATTTAGGTGCATGTTTATTTCCTTCTGGTTTGTATTTATTTACACCCATAAAAGGCACAGCAACTTCGCCATTTATTTCGGTTGGCACTAATCTGCCAACTGCATTTTTAACTAATTTTGTCATTTTTTTGGGTTTTTAGTTTTGAAGATTAAAATTAGAAATTTGGCTATATTAAACTTATTTGGTATTTAAATATTTTATTGTATATCAACAAGTTCTACATCAAAAACAAGAGTTGAATAACCAGGAATTGTTGAATAATCATTAGGACCATAACCCAAATGACTTGGAATAATAAGAGTTGCTTTACCTCCTTTTTTCATTCGTCCTATTCCTTCGTCCCAGCCTTTTATTACTTGTCCCACGCCAAGTGTAAAATCAATTGGTTGATTTCTTTCATAAGAAGAATCAAATATTTTACCATTCAAAAAACGTCCTTCATAATTTACTCTAACTTCTTTATTAGTAACTGGGTAATCTCCTGTACCTTCAATAGTTTCAATATAATACAAACCAGATGCGGTAGGTTCTACAGTAATATTGTTTTCCAGAAGATATGATTCTCTATCTTCAATTTCTTTTTTTGCCATGTCTTTACACGAAATTAAATTAATTGTTATAACAATTATTGTTATTATTTTTATATATTTCATTTTTTAAATGTTAGTTTAAAAATTCAAAAAATCCTTAATAAAAATTATTAAAGAATTTTAGTTTTGTATTAGTGAAAAACAAAAAACAAAAAACAACTAATGTATTAAGACTTAATTTTCTAAAGTATTGTTATACGAAAAGACTTTCCAACGTCCTATTTATTTGCCACAAGGCAAAGAAATGGGACTTGGAAACGTCTGAATAGCATGAAAAGTACTAATTTGAAGATTATTACAACACAAATCATAACTTTCAGTACTTAAGTCTTGTTACACTAATACCAATCTATTAGTGTATTTTGTCCTTTTAAAAAATAAAAAAAGTCATTAAATAGCTCGCTATTTGCAGATTATCAAATAAAAAAAAAACGGTGTGTCTTGGAATTACTTATTATTTCATTTTCACTTAAAAAACTATCAAGATATTATTTTACAAGTATTTTGTATGTTTTTTCAGGTAAAATACTTTTCATTTTTTCAATTTCTATCCAATGCTCTTCAAATTCAAATTCATTTATTTTTGTAAGTTTGTTTTTTTCTACAAACGAATAATAAACCAAGTCAATCCAATTGCCACCTCGTTTGTCAACTACTGAAATTACTTCTGATAAAATAATATTGTCAGGTTCAATAATATATCCTGTTTCTTCTTTCAATTCTCTAATTGCTGAAATATCAGGTGTTTCAAAAGGGTCTATTGCACCTCCTGGTAATTCCCAACCTTTTACTGGATGTTTAATAAACAAGCATTTTTTATCAGAAACAATTGCAATTCTCACAGCAGCTCTTACTATTGCAAATTCCTTATTTGTAGTAACTTCGCCGTTAGTTAACGGCATTGGATATTTAAAATTATAATTCATTGGATTGATATTTATATTATTCAGTTGAAATGCAATGGAAATTCAGTTGATAATTAAATTAAAAGGTGTAAACCAATTTCTAATTCTTAATTCCTAATTGTATCCAGTTTTTGTCTAAAAGACCAACTTCAATAGCAAATTTCAGAGTGGTTTCTGCACGTTTTACAACAGGTGGGTCTATCATTTTTGTTCCTATGGAAATAACACCAAGTCCTTTTTCTTCAGCATCTTTAAATGCTAAAACAATTTTTTTAGCTCTTTCTATTTGGCTTTTTTCGGGTGCAAAATTTTCATGTATAACATTAATTTGTCGTGGGTGAATACAGCCCATACCTTCAAAACCAAGTGATTTAGAGATTAATACATTTTGTTTCAGTCCTTCCATATCTGCTACATCAGAAAAAACAGAATCAATAGGTTGAATACCTGCTGCTTTACAGGCACATACTAAACGAGTACGAGCATAAAGTGACTCTTTTGCTTCAAAAGTCCGTTTCACGCCAAAATCGGCAGTAAGGTCTTCTAAACCAATTGCCATAGCTACTACATTTTTAGATGCTGTTGCTATTTCAAAAGCTTTTTCTACGCCCAAAGCACTTTCAATTATTGGCATAAAATAAATTGCATTATTGTTGTCTCTTTCAATCGTAGCAATTTTTTCTTCTACTTGATGAATTTGGTTTGCACTTTCGCATTTTGGAATAATAATTAGATTTACGTAGTGTGGCACAACAAATTCTAAATCGTCTAAACCTCTTGGTAGTTGATTTATACGAACCATTTTTTCTGCTCCATAAAAATTCACATTTCGTAAAGCATTTCTAACTATAAAACTTGCTTCATATTTTTTAGCTGGTGCTACTGCATCTTCCAAATCCAAAATTATACCATTTGCTTTATGAATACCAGCATTTATCATTAGTTTTGGGGTGTTGCCAGGCAAGTATAGTCGAGATAAACGAAATTGATTTCTTGCAGTCATTACCATATTTTCTTCAAGTATAGGTAACAAAAAATTCTTTTTTGTATCAACAACTTGTTTTATAGCTGCCTCAATTCTTGCAGCAAGCACAAAATCTAATGCTCCTTTGTCTGTTATTTTTAGTTTGCAATTTTTTATTTCAAAAAAATCAAGTATCTCTGTAGCAAGTGTGCGAATAGTTTCTCCATACATTGGCATCACTTTGCTCGTCAAATCAATATCAATACCATCCGAAGTTGTAGTTTCAAAACAAACATAACAATCAGATTTTGTTTTTGGGTCAGCATTGCCTGCTACTCCTTTTTGTATTTTCATAATTTTTTGTTTTAATATGCCTAATTTTATTTGCTTATAATAATTGTAAATAATAGATTATAAAGTTTAAATATAGTTAAATGTTTTATAAATAATTGAATTTTAAGGTGTAAACAAATTCTTAATTCCTAATTTTTAAATTCAAATCCTACAATAAGTATGTCATCAACTTGTCTATGTATGCCTTTCCATGTCTCAAACTCTTTGGTTAGTATTATTTTTTGCTCCGAAAATTCATGACTACTAATTTTTTGTAACAATTTTTTAAATTTTGAAGTCATATATTTCTTTTCATTTTTGCCACCAAGTTGATCAACAAAACCATCTGTAAAAGTATAAAATTTATCTTTATTAGAAATAGAAATTGTATTATTTTTAAATTTTTTTTCTTTTATAAAAGCCGAAATAGGTTGACGATCACCTCGAATTTCTGTTAATGTGTTATTATTCAGCACATAAAGTGGACGATATGCTCCAGCATATTGCAATTCTTTCTTCTCTTTATTTATTACGCAAAACGAAATATCCATTCCATCGCTGATTATTCTCAAATTTTGTTCTTGTTTAAGAGCTATTTTTATTTCATTTCTAAGTTCATTTAATATTTTTGCAGCACATATATCTACATCTTTATTTATTATTTCTTTTATAATTGCAATTCCAAGCATGCTCATAAATGCACCTGGTACTCCGTGTCCTGTACAATCTGCAACCGCCATATAGCTTGTTGTTTCTGTTTCTTTTGCCCAATAAAAATCGCCACTCACTATATCTTTAGGTTTGTAAAAAATAAAATAATTACTAAAAATATTGTCAAAAATTGATAGACTTGGTAGTACAGCATGTTGAATCCGTTCTGCATAAACAATACTGCTTGTTATTTTACTATGTTGTTCAAATACAATATTTCTTTGCTCTGTTATTTCGTCTCTTTGAGTAGTTATTTCTTCTTTTTGTTGATTTAAAATTTCGTTTTGAATAATAATTTCTTCTTTCTGTGTTAGTATTTCCTGATATTGATTTTCTAATTTTTTATTGGCTTTTTTTCTTAATTTATTTATACGAAAAAGTAGTAATAAAAAAATAATAATCAGAATTAAAGCTATTGAAATAGAATATATTATAATTTATTGTCTTTTATTTGCCAACTTTTGAATAGAATGTTGTTCTTTCAAAAGTTGATTTTCTTTTTCTTTTTTCTCGGTATCAAATTTTGTTTGCATTTCTACAATTTTATCATTTGATTCTTTTTTAAAGATAGAATCTTTTAGTATGTTATATTTTTGATAATTTTCTAAGGCTGCAAAAAAATCATTATTAATAGAATCTATCTCAGAAACACACCTATATGCGGACATTTGAGTGTGCAAATCTCCAATTTCAGTGGATATGCTTAGAGTTTTTTGAACAAAAAGTTTGGCTTGCGAATAATTTTTTAAAATGATAAAATGTTCTCCAAGTGCTAAATATGCAAGTGATAATCCTTTTTTATCTCCTATTTTTTCTGTTGTTTTTACTGCTTTTTTGTAATATTCAATTGCTTTTTCATGTTGTTCTTGTTTGCTATAAAGTACCGCTATGTTAACAAAATTTTCAGCCAATTGTTCAAAATAATCTATTTCTTCACATATTTTAATTGACATTTCAAAATAATATAAAGCCGAATCTAACATGTTTTTACTATAATAAATACTACCTATATTACCGCTACTTAGAGCAATACCATAATAACTATCTATTTCTTTGAAAATATCATAAGCTTCAAAATAATATCTCATCGCTTCAGAGTTATTATCTAAAAAAGAATAAACATTTCCAATATTATTTTTGGCAATACCAAGCCATTCAGCGTTTTCCATTTCTTCGATTAGAGGCACTATTTGAAGATAGCAATCAAGACATTTGTTATAATCGCTTCTAAAACAGTGTGAATTACCCATTTCGCCAAGAATAGCCACTTGATATTGAAGCTCATTTAAGCTCGTAAAACCATCTAAAGAAATTTTAAAATAAGAAAATGCGGTGTCATATTGGTCTATAAAATTATAATATCTACCAAGACTATAAGCTGCTTCGTATTCAGTTGTTTTTGATTTTGTTTTTATAGATAATTGATAAACTGTTGTAAAATAGTTGCAAAATTCTTGATCTTGAGGCGAATAACAGTTTCCTATTTTAATTAACGCCTCAATTCTCATACTGTCAGTAGTCGCATTTTTATGCACTAATTTCAGGCTATCAATTTTTGATTGAGCATAAATGCTACAAAAAAATAGTAATAGTATAATAGAAATAGTTATTTTTTTCATCAAAAGAGTATTTTTAAAAATAACAAAAATATTGAAATTTTTGGATATAACAATTTTATTTCATTTATTTATTTTTAAATGTTAAATTTTTACAATCATAATATAAAGGTGATAATTTAAAATTTATTTTATAATTCAGACCTCAAAAACATAAACTTTTATGAAATTGCTAATTTGACACAAGGCTTTAGTTCTTTTAATACCAGAAAAGTCGGAATTTTTTTTTGTAATATTTATCTATTTGATTTTCACGGCAATAAATAATTCATTTGATTTTTATTAATCATTTTTAATATTTAGACAAACTGTTTTTGGCGTTTTTCACGAGTGTCAAGTTCAAGGCTTTTTTGAAATATTAGAATTAAAGTTTACCTTTGTAAATGAGCATTTTAATATTTCAAAAGTAACGATGAAATTGATAGTCGTGAAAAACGTTCAGTTTTTTTTCCAACTATTCTGTATATTACTGAAATAAATACAAATACGTTGATTTTTTATGTCAATTTTGTATGTTTTTAATATTGCTAAAAAGTTTTTACTTGTTTATATATTTGTAACATGCTAAATAATAAGATTATATGTAAATGCGTAAGCAACATTAAATAGGTCTTAGACCTTGCTTAGACAATAAAGGGCTAAAAGCCTGTTGAGGTGTTTTATGTAAGCTCGCAATAAAGCTCGTGGTTACAAATAAAAAGGTGTAAACTGAAAAGTCGGGAAAACTTTTCTTGTGACAATTAACTATATGAT
>JAOZTW010000858.1 GCA_029938985.1 Bacteroidales bacterium
CAAATTACAAAAATCCGTTTTCCAAAGGTGGAAAATTTTACAATCCACGAATAACAGATGCAAGTCGTGTTACTAATGCAAATAGAGTTACAGAACCACGAATTATGCCAAGATGGGCAGAGCAAAAACAACAACCAACGTTAGGAACAAAATTTTATGATATTAATACAGGTAAACTTATAGAGCAAGTAGATGGTAATGTATTGATTATTTCTATCGAAAAAGAAAAGTTTCAACAATACAAGTCTAATTACAATACAAATATATATATTTCTAAAATATATAATTTTACATCATTTATTATTTCTTCTTCAAAAAATGATGCTAATTTTCATATTTTATATGGTTTAACTACCGAAGAATTAAATGTTAGGGCTTTTTTGGCAACTCTTCGGTATGCCGAAAATGCAGGACCTGGACAAACTGAACCATTAGGTTATAATGCTCAATTTAGAGGAGGAACCTTTACTGATAAAACTTATGATGAATGCCATACTTGTTATGCCAACCATCCAAATGAAGCGATTACTGCATGGGGGCATACATCAACAGCAGCTGGTGCATACCAGTTTTTGAGTGGTAAATGGGAAAAACTTAATTTACCTACCTTTTCTCCAGATAGTCAAGATAGAGGAGCCTTAATGATTATTAAAGAGCGAGATAACTCTCAATTAAGATCTTTTGGTGTCGTAGAAGATATTTTATCAAGTAATATCTCGTCAACAGCAGATAAACTTAATGGAACTTGGACATCATTACCTGGTGGCAAACAAGAAGGATTTACCAAAAATGAATTTTTAAGTAAATTCAACGAGTGTTTAGTAAATGAATTGAAAGAAAATTCTATTATATATTCATTTATCGGAATATAAAAAATATAAAAAATGAAAACAAAAATTCTTATAATAACAATTTTAATATTTTTTAATAGTTGCGATAAACACAACGGACAAAAACAACCTGCATTAAAAGATTATAAAAATTTAAAAAACAACACATATAAAGAAGATGTAATACGAGATATTATAAACATAGACGCAACTATATTAGAATTACTACCAAAAAATATTGAGTGGACAAATCAAAATGATGTTTTTGTGTTTTTTAGACATGAAAAAGTGTATTTTAATTTTAGTGTAAGTTGTACATACTGGTTTCCGTCAAAAATTACAGATAATGAAATTGTATTTTATTGGGAAATAAATGAAGATTGCACTTATGATGTTGGGATTAAAAGACATTTTTCTGAAATAAAAAATCCAGAAATAGGAAAACCTTTTGGGAAAATAAAAGTACTAAATGATACCACATTATTTATTGACTATTACTATACTGATTGGGTAAAAAAAATAAATAGTGAACGAAATAATAATGACGATACATTATTTCCTACATATTTAAAAAAAATAGATTTAAATTATTTAAGTTATTTGAATATAGAAAATGGTAATAAATAATAATTTGCATATCATTGTGTTTAATTTCATTTGCTTTTTTGGTGCAAAAATTGGGCGTTTTTCATAAAAGCCCAAAAGTAGTTTACACTTTTTTTTAAAAAAAGTCATATGTATAACGTTTTGCCCAAAATAGCAAAAATTTATATTATCAATAATTTAAGATTAAGTTGAACTTTTTAATTTAATTCAAGTTCACTTTTTGGGCTACCCACGTAAAGTTGGACAACTAATAATTTGAAATTGTCAAAAATATTTATACTTTTGCAGATTACAAAATTATAATAAATTATGAATATAAGAAAAAAAATACTATCAATATTTAAAAAAAAGGGAAAAGTTTAAGAGAGATTTCATCAGATATTGATATCCCAAAAAGTACAGTTCATCATAATGTTCAACAAATTGAAAAACGTCAATTTGAAGCTGGAACTGATTTTTGGGATACTGATTTTGGCTATCATTTTTTGAAACGTTTGGTTATTTCAACAATTTATATCTTTGCAGTACGAAGCGGTTTTGGTGCAGGAACTTTAAAACAGTTTTTTGAGATGATAAATATTGGGTCTCATGTTGCTATTTCGGAGACAACGATATTAAAGATTATTAGAGAAATAGAA
>JAOZTW010000859.1 GCA_029938985.1 Bacteroidales bacterium
AATAATAGAAGAACAAAAAAACGGCGTATCCTGTAGTTACTTATTATTTCATTTATAATAATATTTACAATTATTTAGTTTGTATTGTTATTTTTATATTTTAATTTTTTATATTTGCAAAAATTTTGTTTTTATAATATTAATGATAAACATCTAATAATAAATAAATTATGAATATAGGAGTATTAAATTTTTTAATAATATTTTTAATATTATTATCCTTTAAATCATTTTCGCAAAGCAGTATTACACCAGCTGAGCAACTTGAACACGAAAAAGCAGTTTTTGAAGACAGTGAAACAGGAGGCTTATTCTGGCCTCAAGAACTACCCGTTTTTATTCGTTTGGCAACCTCACCCGACGACAACGCACCAACTTTTTTGTTAGATAATGTTGAAACAGGAAATGGCAATTTTGAAAATAATACAGAGGGTATTAAATTGGAATTAACAGGTAGTCAATTTGTAAGATGGGTAAACATGGTAACAAAAGACGATATAAAATATAAATTCTTCTCCGATGGTGAGCCACCAATAATATCACATAAATTTAATGACGCACCAAAATATGTTTCAGGTAAAAAAGTTTTTTTTGGTAAGGGCTTAAATTGTACTTTTAGCTCCACTGATAAACTTTCGGGAGTAAAAGAATTATATGTCTCAATAGATGGAAGTGCTTATGTTGCAAATAAATCGGCAGTTGATTTTAATACCGAGAAAGTTTTTTTTGTGCAGTACTATGCAGTGGACAAGGTAGGATATTTTAACAAAGCAAAAACAATAGAATTTATAGTAGACCTAACTGCTCCTGTTACAAAACACACTATTGAAACCAATTTTATTGATAATATTTTATCAAGCAAAACAACAATACAACTAACCAGTGAGGATAACAGCTCAGGAGTTAGAAAAATTTATTATAAGTTTGATAATCAAAATAAATTCTCTACTTATACAGGTAAAATTAATATTTCGAAACTTGCAAATGGAGAACATAAAATAATATATTATTCTGTTGATAATGTAAAAAACGAAGAGATTTATAAAGAATATTCATTTTACTTGGATAAAGAAAACCCCAAACCCACAATTAGTACAGCAGGGAGCAAACACACAAGAGCAGGTTCTATTTATGTGTCTGCACTGTCGCTAATAAAATTTGCTGCCACAGACGACAAAAGTGAAGTGAAAAAAATTCTTTATGCAATAAATAACACTTCAAAATATACAAAATACGAAAATCCATTTCCGCTTTCATTAAAATCGGGTTCTTTTTATGTTAGCTATTATTCGGTTGACAAATTAGATAATACATCTGATAAAAAAACTCAAAAATACATGATGGATTTAGTACCGCCTGTTACAAAACATAAAATTGTAGGACCACGTTATGTACAAAGAAATACAACTATTTGGGTAACAAAAGACACAAAAATACTATTATCTTCAACCGACGAAGGTGCTGGAGTGAGTGAAATCAGTTTTGCTTTGGGAAAAGAATCGCAAAAAGTTTATACAGACGCAATTCAAGTTACAACAGAAGAAAATATTTTGTGTAGATTTTGGAGTAAAGACTATGTTGGTAATCGTGAGGGCGATAATGTGCTTCTGTTAATTGGCGATAATTCGGCTCCCGAAATAACAGAAATATTTAGTGTTAAGGCGATTGACAAAACTTCTGAAAATGTTGGTATTTATCCACAATATACAAGTTTATTTTTAGCTGCTACCGACATGTCGTCTGGATTAAAAGAAGTTTGGTATTCGCTTAATGGTGCAAGCGAAAAAAAATACACAACAGCAATTCTTCTTGAAAAGCCTGGAAAATATGAAATTGATATTCGTGCAACTGATAATCTTGGACAGGAGTCTAAAAAGAATATTAAATTTGAAATAAAAAAACTTTCAGTAGATGATTATTAGTAAGTGAAAATGAAAAAATTAGTAACACCAATCTACTGTAACAAGACTTAAAAGTTATGGTTTTTGCTTTGTGAAAATGAAATAAAAAGTAACTCCAGGATACGTTGTTTTTTTGTTCTTCTATTATTTTAACAAATCTGCAAATAGCGAG
>JAOZTW010000860.1 GCA_029938985.1 Bacteroidales bacterium
ACTGTGGTATTTAAAAAATAAAAATGCCTTGTACTTTACACTTATGAAAAACGCCCAAAAATAGGTTGGAGTTAATTATTTTTTCTTTTTCACTAAATAACTAAAAATTATAATATTTAATACTATGAAAACTACTTTGGCAATATTTTTTGCAATTTTAATTAGCGTTTTTGGTCTTTGTAATAAAGACGACGAATCAATAGTGTGTGACGAATGCTCAGGGAGAGGCTCCGAAACTAAGTACATGTTAGTTAACGGACAATATAGTTCGTGTGATGCCAACGAAGACAGCCTGTGTATGATGGTTAAATTTGGAGATGTAAATACAACTCAAAATTACAATCAGTATAATCAATACAATCAGTATAATAGCGGTTCAAATTATACTACGAATACAGAATATGAACTCGCTGATTCGGTATGGAATTTATTTACAGATACAATTTGTGGTTTTGATTTTGAACCAGGATTTGAGTATGAATTAGAAATTGAACAAATTACTGATAGCGAAACCGAATTAACTAAATACTGCTTGAATAGATTAATTTCAAAAAAAACCGTTTTTTTATAAAAAATAATTGGCGTTTTTAACAAGTGTCAAATTCAAGGCTTTTTTGAAATATTAGAATTAAAGTTTACCTTTGTAAATGAGCATTTTAATATTTCAAAAGTAACAAAGAAATTGATACTATAGAAAAACGCCAAATAATTTAAAATAATTATGTTAGAAAGATTAAAAAAATCTAATATTTATGAAGTAAATATTAGACAATATACTACAGAAGGAACTTTTAAAGCTTTTGAGAACAATCATTTGCAACGCCTAAAAAACATGGGAGTTGACATTTTGTGGATTATGCCTATTCAACCAATTGGTAAAATAAACAGAAAAGGGTCAAATGGTAGCTACTACTCAGTAAAAGATTATTTTGCAGTAAATTCTGAGTTTGGAACTGCTCAAGATTTTAGAGAATTAGTTGAAGCTATTCACAAAAACGAAATGTTAATTATTATTGATTGGGTTGCAAATCATTCGGCATGGGATAATGCCTGGATAACAAAACATTCTGATTGGTATGTGAAAGACGAAGATGGACAAATTGTAGCTCCTGTTAAAGATTGGACTGATGTTGCAGATCTCAATTACGATAATACTGAAATGAGGAATGAGATGATTAATGCCTTAAAATACTGGATAGAAGAGTATGATATTGACGGATTTAGATGCGATGTGGCAAATATGGTACCCACTAATTTTTGGAACGATGCAAGAACTGAATTGAATAAGATAAGACCAATTTTTATGCTTGCAGAAGCGGAACAAGTCGACCTTATGGAGTTTGCTTTTGATATGAATTACGATTTTGACACACATCATTTGATGAATGAAATTTCGAGGAACGAAAAAAATGCAGGAAATATGCGTGGCTCTTTGGAACACCCAAGACATAGCTATTCAAAAAATATTTTTAGAATGATTTTCACTTCTTCGCACGACGAAAACTCTTGGAACGGTTCTGTGTTCGAACGAATGCCTCATAGTTATAAAACATGGGCGGTTTTTAGTTTTCTTATTCCTGGAATGCCGTTGATTTATAGTGGACAAGAGGCTGAGTTAAACAAACGACTTGCTTTTTTTGATAAAGATGAAATAGACTGGAAAGATTATCCATTAGAAAAATTTTATACAAATTTGATAAAATTAAAAAATGAAAATCAAGCACTCTGGAATGGAGATTTTGGTAGTAAAATCCATTTTATTAATAGCTCAAATGGAGTACAAATTTTATCATTTAAAAGAATAAAAAATAACAATACTGTATTTGTTATCATTAATTTATCGGCACATAATGCAAATTTTTGTTTTTTTGATGAAAATAATAAAAATTCTTATACTGAATACTTTACCAAAGAAATTATTACAATAAAATCTAATGAAGATTATAATTTTAACCCTTGGGAGTATAAGGTATTAATTAAAGGGTAGTCCCTACATAACAGTGTTGGTTAATAAATAATAAGGCTATATTGCCAATATTAAACAAAAAATAATTACTTATTTTAAATATGT
>JAOZTW010000861.1 GCA_029938985.1 Bacteroidales bacterium
TGTGATGATTATCAATGATTTTTACAAATCATTGATAATCATCACAAAATGAACACAAAAACAAAATTATTATTACTTCCCAATACAGAAAGTAAACCAGCACTAATTAACAGCATATTATACTGTTTGGGCAACAAATTAAAACAGAAAATATGTTTGTAAAGTGAAGAAAAAGAAAGTAAAAATAACTTAATATTTAAAAGCTGGCGACATTAATTCTTGTTCCATTCTTGAAATTCCAATTTTTTTGGCAATAACTTGCCAATTTTTAACCGATTTTTTAACCTCTTCTAAAATTATTTCCATTTGTGAATTATTTAATTTAAAATAATCACCTACTGATTTAGCCAAGTTAAAATCTAAATCGTTGTTTTCTAAATCAATATTTAGCGAAAGCCCTGTTTTATCAATAGACGGATTAATATCGTAGGCAGGCGAAAGTTGCCATTGGTTATTTTTTATAATAAAACCGTGATTACGCAAATGGTCGTCGGTATTTGAAATGGCAATATTAAAAACAATTCGTCTCCAAAGTTGATGCAAATTTTCCTCAATTTTTGAACCAGAAAATTGAATAAATTCTGCAAGTTCAAGATACGATGGAGTATAATTTTTAATTGTATTTTCATTATTTCCAGTCATTGTCATTGATGAGGCAAAATGAATTCTGTTGTTTTTGTTTCTATCAAAGCGTTTGGTAAAAAATGTATTAAAACGTCCTGCTATTTTTTGAATTTTACATTCAGCCATTTCTACACCTGCCTCAATTGCTAATTTGTATGCTAAATATTCCCAAGCGGCTTTATCTACTTGGTCGTTTTTGGACGGAAATTTAGCAATCCAAAGATGTTCATTTTCATCTAAAACATTTGCTTTTGGTCTTGCCCCTCCCAAAGAAGAACCAGGAGCGAGCAATATTGATAACCATTTTTTGATTTCTACATTTTTTTTGTCCGCTTCTATTGCATTGCTTGCATTTTGTAGCTCTCTAACAGAAGACCAAGGAGGAATTGATGTGTTTTTACTATTGTCTAAAAAATCACCATTTTTATCTAATTTAAATCGCAAAGCACCCATTCTACTTTCATCGTAAACACCAAGAAGAAAATCTTTTTCTTGTAGAAAAGAAGATGTTTTTTCGTTTTCTTTTGCAATTATAGATGCTTTTCTTTTCATCAGAGTTCTACCCCAAGTGTCTGGCATTGAGTCCAAAAATATTCCAAAATTTTGTTTTTCATCAGGAAATTGTTTGCCAGAAAACCATCTAATATCGGGGTCTAAAATAAACTGCTCTTTGGATTTTATCCAATTTTTATCATATTCAAAACTAAATGACATTCGTCCTTTTCCGCTCTGTGCAACAAGTAAACCGATACATTTTGCGTCCAACATACCTTCCCAGTGTGCATATACCCAAATATTTGTCTTTTTTATTTTCATCTTTAAAATTTATTAGCTAAGTATTTCTAAATCTTGTAATTTGCGACCAAGTTTGTCGTCGGCAGCTAATTTTAAGAAGTCGTTTTGGAGGTTTAAAGTTCTTAGCACATTAAAATATGAGCCAAAAGCAACTTTGGGATTTCCTTTTTCTATTTCGTAAAGGGTTTTTCGTGTAATACTTGCACGCTCAGCTACTTGAGTTGCAGTAAGATTTCTTCTCTTGCGAGCTAATTTTATATTTTCGCCCACCTGCTCAAGTATTTTTTGATGCTTTGGAAATAGAACTTGTTTTTTCGTTTTCATAAATAATGTGTATTATTTTACGCAAAGATAACATATTTGAGTAAAATAATACACATTTCGTGTTTTATTTTTCAGAAAAATTAATAAATATGTGGAAAATACTAAATTCATCTTCATTATCAGAATAATTGTGTTTTGATTTTGCAATTTTCACGGTGAAATTTTCAGTGTACTCTTCAGTAATATTTTTTATTGACCTACAAGGATAGAATATAGTCTTGTCTTCTTTGAAGTTGTCATGCTATTTAGACGTTTCCAAGTCCCCTATTTTTTGCAGTTGTCATGCTATTTAGACGTTTCCAAGTCCCCTATTTTTTGCCTTATG
>JAOZTW010000248.1 GCA_029938985.1 Bacteroidales bacterium
TGAGGATTTTAAAATAATCAAAATAACGCAGTAATTTGCATTTATGAAAAATGCCTATAATTATTAATATTGATTTAAACTAAGCATTACCAAAGTACAATTTTCGGTTATTTTAATACCTTTTGAAATTACTAACATCTGAAATTCAGCATTTTCAGTGCCTGGATTAAAAATTATTCTTTCAGGCTTTAAACTCAATATATAATCATAATATTCTTTTTGCCTATCTGGTCCTAAATATAGAGTAACTGTATGTACATCTGATATTTGTGGTTTACCTTTAATAATATTGACATCGCTTATTTTGCCATCTCTTATTCCAATTGCCACTACTTCAAAATTATTTTCTCGTAAACGATTTACTGCAATATTTGAATATCTTTTTTTGTTGGGACTTGCTCCCATTACAACAGTTTTTTTCATTTTTATTTATATTAATTGTATATCTTTAATTATTGTTTTTGGTACAAACTTACTAACATCTCCTTTATATTTTAAAATTTCTCTTACAATACTTGAACTAATTGCTGAATGTTCTGGTAGAGTGAGCAAATAAATGGTTTCTATTTCGGGATATAAAACCTTGTTTATCTGCCCAATCGGACTTTCATATTCAAAATCAACTCCTGTACGTAGTCCTCTTAAAATATATTTTGATTTTTTTTGCTTGCAAAAATCTACTGTTAAGCCTTCATAAATTTCCACACTAACAGTTTTGTCGTTTTCAAAAACTTTTGAAAGCATTGTTTTTCGTTCTTGTTCACTAAAAAAACCTTTCTTTACACTATTGTGACCAATTGCCACAATTATATGATCGAAAAGTGAAATCGCTCTTCTTACAATTGCCTCATGTCCAACTGTTATTGGGTCAAATGAGCCAGGAAAAACTGCTATTTTTTTCATTTTTATTGTACTTAGTTATGATTAAAAATTAAATAGAACTGTAAAAAATACTAATTCGTTGAAAATAGAATAAAACACTAAGTTGTTAATTATTAGATGCTTCTGTGAAATTAGAGTAAGCACAATATAAAGAATACTAATATTAAACTTATTTTTTACAGTTGTATAGAAAACTGACAAAAGTAAATAAAAAATAAGTAAATAGAAAAATTTTATATTATATTATATTAAATTTATAAAAAAATACTGATTTACAGGTATTTCAATAAATATAACTTAATAAATATAAAACTATTTTGTATAATTCAATTTTAACACTTATTTTCGCAAAATATTTAACCTTTTAATTTTTAAACCATGAGAGCATTTTTGATTGAGCAGTTTATTAGCTGGGGAGCACCTGAAAATCAGGCAGAGATATTAGTAATTCTTATATTTTTCTCTTTAATAATTATAGCATCAGTTCTGGCAAATTTTATTACAAGAAAAATTATAGTTACAGTATTGAAAGTAATTATTCGTAGAACAAAAAATGAGTACGATGATATTTTGATAAAAAAGAAAGTTTTTGACACACTTTCACATATAATGCCAGCACTTGTGATACATTTTAGTGTGCCGTATGCTATTCCTAATATGATTGAAACATACAGTTTAATACAAACATTTACATATATTTACATGGTAATTGCTGTATTAATAGTTCTTAATTCTTTGCTAAATGCACTGAATGATATGTATGAGATAATCGCAGAAAAACGCAGAATAAATGTGGGTATAAAGCAGTATATACAAGTTCTAAAAATTATATTTTTCATTGTAGGTATCATTCTTATATTTTCAGTTTTATTAGACAAAAAACCAGGAGCAATATTTGCTGGACTTGGTGCTATGACAGCTGTTTTAATGTTGATTTTTAAAGACTCAATACTTGGTTTTGTTGCAAGTATTCAACTATCTGCATATAAAATGTTAAAAGTTGGAGATTGGATTTCTATGCCAGGGCGAAGTGCAGACGGTGTTGTTACCGAAATTTCGTTAAGCACTGTTAAAATACAAAATTTTGATAAAACAATTAGCACAGTACCAACTTATGCTCTTGTAAACGAATCGTTTACAAATTGGGACGGTATGATAGTTGCTGGCGGACGAAGAATAAAACGTTCTATTTTTATAGACATGAATACTATAAAATTTTTAACTCCAGAAATACTTGAACGTTTGAAAAAAATTCATTTTCTTAATGAATATATCACTGAAAAACAAAAAGAATTAGATAACTGGAATAAAGAGAAAGGTGTTGATATGACTTTGAAAATCAATGGTAAATCGCTAACAAATATCGGTGTTTTTAGAGAATATATTGATAATTATTTGAGGAGTAATTTTAGAGTTTTAAAAAAGTATTCAAAACAAAAATTTATTATTGACAATCACGAAGTTGAGAATTTTGTTATTGAAGACAAACAAAAATTTATTGAATTGAACGGAGAGGGAGTTGTTAGTTTTCTTTCCGAAAAAGATGGGAAAACTATTATTAATAACACTGATAAATTTTTACTCGAATATGGAGATACATATCAATTAGAAAATAATAGAATTTATCAGGTTAAGAAAGTTAAAAAAATTGCTATTAGCAAAGGCACAGAAGTGGAAATTGAAGATTTTGAACGAATTGAAATACAATCTGGATTGTTTTGCGATGACCTAACAATTCTTGTACGCCAACTTGCTCCTACCGAAAAAGGTTTACCTATTCAAATATATATTTTTGCGGCAACCACCGAATGGGTTGCTTACGAACAAATTCAAGGTGATTTATTTGACCATATTTTTGCGATTATGCACGAATTTGACCTCAAACTGTTTCAAAAGCCAACAGGTTCTGATATTAATCAACTTTCGTTAAAATGAGATACAATTTTTTATGCCTAAAGCGTCCTTATATGTGTTGTTTTCAGTCAATTATACGTGTAAAGCATGGACGCTTTACACGTATAGCAAGGATATTTTGACACAATATTATGATAAAAAACCATCTATAATTTGGCATGTTTAGTATATATAAATTTTGAAATTTTATATTTCTACCAACTACCAGATGCTCCACCGCCACCAAAGCTTCCGCCACCTCCACTAAATCCTCCTCCAAAAGAGTCCCCACTCGAATATCCGCCACCTCTTGATGTTATGGTTGATATAACTCCAACAGTTAAATTACCTCTTTTGCCACGAGTTACAAAAGCAATAACGGCAAATACAATAGTATAAAACATAAAAGGATACATTATTGAGAAGTCTCCAAAATAAAAACCAAAAATACAATTTATTATTAAATTTATTATTGTAAAAATTATTGCAAAAATAAGTCCTTTTTTTCTAACAGTAGCTATTAAGCCTGGTCCTAAAACCATTATTACAAACAATATAAGGATAATCCTACTTCTTATTGTATTTTGTTTTTTGGAAGTACTAACTTGTTCGAAATCCATTTCTCCAGAACTAAGATTAATTAGTTGATCCACACCACTGTTAATACCGTCAACAAAATTTGAATTTTTAAATTCAGGAACTATAATATCATCAATTATCCATTTTGCAACTGCATCTGTAATAATTGGTTCTAAGCCATATCCAACTTCTATTCTCAATTTTCGGTCAAATTGTGCAACAATTAGTATTAATCCATCGTCATGTTCTTTTCTTCCTATTTTCCAATCTTCTGCTACTCGCATAGAATATTCTTCAATAGTTTCAGTGCCAGTTGTTTCTATTATTAAAACAACAATTTGACTTCCATTATTTTGTTCATAGACAGTCAATTTATTTTCTAGCAATTGTTTTTCCTGCTGGCTAAATAAATTTATTTTATCCGTAAGCCTTGAGTTTATTTCTGGTATCTTTTCTAATTCTTGACTATAAACAAATATTGAAATAGAAATAAGTAAAATACTCAATATTAATGATTTCATTTAAGTGGATTTATTTTTTGATTTGAGCTTTAATTTTTAAAATTTGGTCTTTAAGAGATAAAATCTCTTCTTTAAAATTCTTTACGTTTTGTTTTTTGTTTTTCAAATCAGTATTTAAAACTTCTATAAAATTATTTTTTTGTTCTAAATCGTTTTTAATACTTAACAAATTACTCACTTTTTCTTTAATTATTTTTTCTTTTTTTAATATTTTCAGATTAAGCTCTTCGTTTTCTGTATTTGTTTGCAAAATATTATTTTCCAATTCTTCCGTTTTACGTTTCAATTCTTCTTTTTCTTCTTTAAAATCAATAGCTTGTTTATTTCCTCCTTCAAGAAGTTGAGCTGTTTTTTCGTTAATTTGCACATACGAAATTGTGGTTGCTATTTCATCTGATAGACGTAGTAAAAATTCTACTTGTGTGTTTGAAAAATCTTCTAAATTTGCAATTTCAATAATACCATATACTTTATTATCAATCATTAATGGTACAATAATTAAACTTTTTGGAATTATACTACCATAACCAATATCTAAGTGAATATAATTTTCGGGAAGAGTATTAAGAAGCATGTGTGTTTTTTCTACAGCCACAGCCCCAACCAAACCTTCATTCAGCTTTATTTTTCGCACTCTATTTTTTTCTTTCCCGTAAGCATAAGCTGCCGAAAGCTCTAAGTGATCTTCTTTATTTTCAAACCTTTTGTAAATATAAATTGCACCCTGAGGAGAATTCAAATATTCCAACATTCCTAACAACGATTTACTGGCAAGCATATTTATATTGTTAGTGTTTTGTCTCATTATTTTGCCAATAATTGTGAGACCCTCTGTTATAAATTTCTGTTTATCTTCGTGTTCTAATAATTTTTGAGACTCTTCTATTCTTTTTTCTAATTCTTCTTTTAGTTCAATAAGATTATTTCCAATAATATCTTTATCACTTATTGGTTTGTAATGATTACTTCTATTATGATTTTTAATTCTTAGAATTAATTTATTTTTAAAATTGAGTTCATTTTCTATTTTTTCTATTTTTTCAAATATTCCTAATAAATTAACTTTATTATGAATAATAACCTGATTCTTTATTTTACCTTGCGATAAATTTTCTAAATTTTGGTTTACCGATTCTAATGTTTTGTAAATATTATTGATAACAAAAACTGCAATAACAAAAAGTAGTACAAGAATAGTGATTGTAAAAATTAACCAAGTCAAAATAGATTTGTTTATCTTCATATTTTGTCGTTCTTCAACTATAATAATAAGTTCATTATTTTTTGAACTAACAAAAAAATATTTTTCATTGATTTTATTTCGTAAACCTTCTTCATCGTTCAATCCAATTTCTTTTTGCCGTATATATTTACTTATCAAAATATTTTTGTATTCCGTAATTTTATTTGAAAATTTACTTAATACATATCTTGAATAAACATTTGATGTATCAATATTTTTAATAGATTTTTCAATATTTTTGTAATTATTTTCAAAATCATCAAAATTGATAATATCATTAAATAAATTATTTTCAGTTTTTTGAATTAACTCAAAATGTGTTAAATATCCCTTTTTTCTAAAATCATCATCTGAAATAATGTTTTCTTGAACACTGATTCTTCCTTGCTCAATTCCTAATTCATTGTTATATATTTCGTTGTTTAGTTTAAATATCTTATTCAAATATTCAAAATAATCGTCAAAATCTTCTTTAATCATTGTTACTTCATTAGTTATATTTAATTGTTCTGTTTTTTTACTATTATTAATTTCATTTATTATTAATCTAATATTCTGAATTTTATCTTCGGAAAACTCAATAAAAAATTTGTTTTCCGACATAATTAGAGCATCACGATAGCTATTATGTTGTTCTAAAATTTTTGTAGATAAACTATAATAATTTTTTATATATAATTCAAAATTATGTGTTTTTTTGATATAAATAACTGCAAGAGTTATATTAATAATCGAGGTGGAAGCAAAGAGAACTAACAAAAATATTAGAACTTGCTTTATGTTGTATTTTTGTAATAATTTAACCATGTTTGATTTAAAATGGAAATGATCTATAAAAAACCGGCGTTTTTCATAAGTGTAAAGTACAAGGCATTTTTATTTTTTAAATACCGCAGTTTACTTATTGTAAATGAGGATTTTAAAATAATCAAAATAACGCTGTAATTTGCATTTATGAAAAATGCCAAAAAACGTAATTGAACTTTAAGGTGTAAACCAATTCCTAATTACAAATTGTCGTTTACAACCTTATGTCTTATTATCTTTCAATAGGTCTTGAACCCATATCAATTAAAATATCATCGTAGTAGTCTGATTTTAGGAATAAATTTTTAAACAATTTAATACCAGTATCAATGTGCATGTCTTCGTCGTACACATACATAGACGACAGTATAATATCTTGATTTCTAACACTAAAAGACAAGCTTTTCATTTTACTGTTTTCATCTAACAAGTATTCATACACCGTACCAATGTTTTCTTTTGGAAGCCTGCAAAGCGTAGAATATGAAACAACATATTTTGTGTTTGGGTTGTAATTTATACTAATTTTTGCTGACCCTTCTTCTATTTCCCAAAAATTGCGTCCTATTCTAGAAAGTTTTACATCGTAGTTTAAATTTTTTATTATTTCTTCTATTTTGCCACCAGCATACGAAGGTGTATATTTTTTACCATCAAACTGTTCGTTTTCAAATTTTGCTCCACAATGCGAACAATATCCATCATCTATTAGTTTTTTTGTCAGTAAGTTAGAACAAGAACTACATCTAATAACATATTCGCCAGCAAATTTTTTAAATTCTTTAATCGTTTGTTGTAAATAGGAAATTGGTAAGGCAAAACCAAGATTTTGACCGTTTGATAGAATAAAAGTGTTTACTCCAACAATTTCATTTTTTTCGTTTATAAGTGGACCACCACTATTTCCTGGATTTATTGCAGCATCTATTTGTATATAATTTATTCCGTTCCAGTTTCTACTTGCTTTTGAAATTATTCCTTGTGTTGCTGAAAATTTTAATCCAAATGGATGACCAATTGCCATTATTTTTTGTCCTTCAATAAGTTTTTCTGTTTCATTCATTTTTATCTCCGAGAACTCTGTATTTTTTGGTGCTTTCAAAAAAGCTAAATCAAAAACAGCATCAGAGTATAATACTTCTACTAATTCTTTTTTTGCTGAAATGGTAGAAATTACAACTTCTCTTGCTCCATCAACTACATGATTATTAGTAACAATTAAGTTTTCTGTTTTCAGATAAAAGCCTGTTCCTGTACTCCAAGGAGTAGCTATTTGCACAATTGCTTTTTTATATTTTTCTATATTCATTTTTTTGTATTTTAAAATGGAAGTTGTTTTGCAGACAATTAATAAAATAATTGAAAATAAAATAATAAGTAACTCCAGAATATACCGTTTTTTTTGTTCTTCTATTATTTTAATATATCTGCAAATAGTGAGCTATTTAATGACTTTTAAAATTTTTAAAATGGCAAAATA
>JAOZTW010000249.1 GCA_029938985.1 Bacteroidales bacterium
TCTATGAAAAACATATAGTTAAGTGTTATTAGAAAAGTTTTCCTGACTTTTCAGAAATATAATAAATTTGGCTACTTATATAAGGTGTAAACCAATTCTTAATTCATAATTCCTGATTTTGTTGAAAAATAAAAATCAGTCTAATCTGTGTCATTTGTGTTCCAATTTTTGCGATGATATGAACACAGATAACACAGATTAGACTGATTAACACAATTTTTTTTATTTTTTTATAAATTATCTATGATATAATTTGCAGAATATCAACAAACTGTAATTTTAACAAAATCTGTTATAATAAGAATTTTTTAAATTAAAAAAAAATAATATTTTTGCAATATGATAAACAAAACGTACATAAACTTTAATAACAGAAAATATGTTTGGAATAAAATACATTAAATTTGATGCTATGACACATGTTATGCTCTTCAAAAACGGAAAATTACAAAAAGAAGGTCGAGGATTGTCATTTTTCTACAATTCAATGAGTTCGTCTATTGTTGCTTCACCAATTGGGAGTAACGATGTTCAATTTATATTTAACGAATCCACCACCGATTTTCAAATGATAACGGTACAAGGGCAGATAACATACAAAATTGAAGACCCAAAAAAATTGACAGAAGTGCTTGATTATACAGTAGATTCACAAGGAAGATATACCAATAAGGATAATCAAAAACTGAAACAACGATTAATAAACGAAGCACAAACCGCCGCAAAATCGTATATTCAATCGCTGCAATTGAAAGAAGCTATTACCAATGCAAAAAAAATTGAAGATAAAATAAATGAAGGTTTAGGAGCGTCGTCAACATCAACATCGTTGGGACTCGAAATAATGAGTGTAAATGTGATGGCTGTAAAACCTACCCCAGCTATGGCAAAAGCTCTTGAAACTCAAACACGTGAAGCTCTTCAACAAGAAGCAGATGCTGCCATTTATGACAGAAGAAATTTTGCCGTAGAACAGGAGCAAAAAATTAAGGAAAGTGAACTTAATACTGAAATTGCTGTAGAAGAAAAACAAAAACAAATAACCGAAAAGAAAATGGAGAGAAAGGTTATTGAACAAGAAAATGCGACTCAAATACGTGAAATGCAGGTTGAAGCAGATATTGCTATTGAAGAAAAAAGGAAACAACTTATAGATGCTAAAACAGAAAATGAGAAAAAACAAGCTGATGCTAAAAGGTATTCGTTAAAAGCTCAATTAGAGCCGTATAAAGAAATTGATTGGAAAATTATTTCTGCACTTAATAATACTGGGAATTCATCGAAAAATGATATTGCTATCGCATTTAGAGAACTTGCAGAAAATGCTGATACAATCCAAAATTTGAATATTACACCTGATTTATTACAAAGCCTAACATAAAACACTAAGGGTAATTAGGAATTAGGAATTAAGAATTAGGAATTAAGAATTGGTTTACACCTTAAAATTCAATTATTTATAAAAAATCTTTGTTTTTTTAATATAATTTACAACACAATATTATAGTATAATAGTAAAAACCATACAAAAGTTTTACACATTTGTATTTTTTTAATCTATTGGTTTATAATTACATAATTGTATCATTGAAGCGTTGAATAATTGTACTATTCGTTATATTAAGGCGTAAACCATTTTTAATTAGTAATTCTTATTTTTCAAATATTTTATTTTTTGTATTATTTTTTTAATTTTGATTTTTTAAACTAATAAATGTACTAAGCTATCAACATGAAAATATTAATTACAGGAGCAGCAGGTTTTATTGGCTCTTTCCTTTCAAAAAAATTAGTTTTAAATCAATATCAAATTATTGGTTTAGATAACATTAATGACTATTATGATGTATCTTTAAAATATAGTCGTTTAAAAACAACAGGTATAGATATTGAAGAAATAAAATATGGGGAGTTTGTTGAAAGTAAGATTAATAAAAATTATAAATTTATAAAATTAGATTTAGAAGATAGACCAAATATCAACAAATTATTTAAAACAGAAAAATTTGATATTGTATGTAATCTTGCCGCTCAAGCAGGTGTACGGTACAGTTTGAAAAACCCAGATACATACATAGATAGTAATATTTCAGGTTTTTTTAATGTATTAAAGGCATGTGCTGATTATAGAGTTAAACATTTTATATATGCCAGTAGTTCAAGTGTGTATGGATTAAATAAAAAAATTCCTTTTTCGGAAGACGATTATGTACAAAAACCTATTAGTTTGTATGCGGCAACAAAACTTACTAATGAATTACTCGCTTCAACATATAATCATCTTTATCAATTGCCAGTTACTGGTTTAAGGTTTTTTACTGTTTACGGTCCTTGGGGACGACCCGATATGGCATATTTTATATTTACAAAAGCGATTTTGGAAAACAAAACAATAAAAGTGTTTAACAATGGTAAACTTGCAAGAGATTTTACTTATATTGATGATATAATTAACGGTATAGAGAAAATTTTACAAACAGTTGAAAATTTAAAAGATAACAATACTTGTGAAATTTTAAACATTGGTAGAGGACAAAAAATTAATCTATTAGATTTTATTTCAGAAATTGAAAATACTTTAGGAAAAAAAGCTATAAAAAATTATGTATCTATGCAAAAAGGAGATGTTTATGAAACTTATGCAGATATTACTAAATTAGAAAAAAAATATAATTACAAACCAATTATAAATTTAAAAGAAGGAATAGAACAATTTGTTGAATGGTATAAAAAATTCTATTTTTAAACTTATTTGGGCATGTTTCATTAATGATTTACATTTTTTATCAGTGCCACGATTAAAAATCGGAGTATCTGTAGCTTACTTAAATCCAAGTATATTGGGCTAAAACCTTTTCTTTTTTTTCATATAAATTTTAAAATAAGAATATCTATAACCAACAGTTTGGGTCTTTGTTGTTTATGTCTCCTAACACAGCATGAGAAAGGCATTTTAAGCCACCATTACAACTTATTTTGTAAAAACAATCTGGACATTTTTTTGATTGTGTTTCAAAATCTCTTAATTTTTTTAATAAAATATTATTTTCATAAACAGTCAACAGATTATCTTTTTTTAGATTTCCAATTTTTACAGAAAGTCTTCTACATGGTAATATATCTCCGTTGGGCATAATTGTAAGCAAACTACTGCCTGCCGAACATCTATATGGTAAGCCTCCACAGGTTAAAAATTGCAATGCTCTATATGATGCAACTTTTGTTCTATAGAAAAACCGTTTTTTATTTTGTTCCGATAAAATAATATTAAATAACTCTTTTGTTTGGTTAGTATTAAGAGTTAAATTGTCTTTTTTATCAATTGGTAAATATCTGTCAGTCCATACATTAACAGCTTTATATTTACGAGCAATTTTTACTACATCAGAAAACTGTTAAAAACTGTATTTTTTAAAATAAAAAAACCATAAAATTTCTTTAAACTAATAAATAAAATTTTATGGTATTAAAATAAAAGAAACATAATTTGTAATTATTAATCCACAATTAATGTTTTCATATCAAAATATTTTTTGTATTATGAAGCAGAATAAAAATTCATTTTAAGGTCTAAAATGTCAGCAAAATCCTCTCCTTCCTCCAATGATTCTTCATCTACATAATACCAATTAATTTCTAACACACAATTATTTTCTAAATAAGTTAACTTATTTAGTAATCGAGTAAGGTATTTTGCAGAGCTTGAATTAAAATATTCGAGGTTGATATTTACCGTTGTTTTTGGTTGAGGTTTACTTACATAATCAACAAGCCAATTAATTAGGGGTCTAAATAGTTGGTCGGTGTCCTCAGGTATTGAGCGACCTATCAACTCTATTAGTCCTTTTTGGTAATCTAAAGTTATTTTTGGCAATTTTGAAGTACCCTCTTTGTATATATTTTCCATAAATGATTTTATTTGAACACGCTAAATTAATTTTTTTTTTTATTATTCAAAAAATTTTCTAAGAACTTTTTTGTTTTCTTCGCAATTAATATTTTGTTTCGGTTTGTACATATTGTCAATCAGTTCTTTATAAGTTTCAGTAATTTTAAATCTTACCATCTTCATAGTCGAATTAATCATTTTATTTTTTTCTGAGAAATGTTCATCCACAATTCTAAAATTTGAGGGTATCCATTTGTTAGGAAAACTGTTTTTATATTCATTTTGTTGTTTAAATATGTAAAATGATTTTTTAATTTCTTCTAATAATTGTTCTTCGCTCTTTATATTATTTTTTTGCACAAAAGATTTAATCTTAGCTGTTTCAAGAGTAATAATTGCTGTAGTATTTTTGCAATGATCATTATACAACATGGCTTGAGCTATTAAATCTGTAGAATTTATTATAGCTTCTTCAATTTCTTCAGGAGAATATTTTTCTCCATCTTGAGATATCAACAAGGCTTTTTCACGTCCAACAACCATAAGAAAATTGTCTTCTTCATAAAATCCCATATCGCCAGTATGTAGTTTATTGTTAACAAGAACTTCGTTTGTGGCTTTTTCATTTTTAAAATATCCTTTCATCACATTTAAGCCACTAATAACTATTTCTCCTTTCTCGCCAACTTTTGCTTCTGTTCCATCACTTTTTATTATTCTACAATCAACACCATCTAAAACCTTGCCAGAAGTTCCAAGTTTGGAAACTATTGGTGTGTTTGATGAAATTATTGGTGTTGCTTCGGTTAAACCGTAACCCTGATATACAGGTATTCCAAGTGATAAAAAAAAATTTTGTTGTTTTAGGTCAAGCAAAGCTCCTCCTCCAATGCAAAATTCAAGTTTGCCTCCAAAAATTTCTCGTACTTTTGAAAATACTATTGCATTTGCAATTTTGTATGGAATAAAGTTAACAATTTTTGTAAAAACACTTGTTTTATTGTAATTATCTCCATGAATTTTTACTCCCGCATTTATTCCAGACTTAAATAGCCAATTGGCAAATCCTCCTTTTTTTTCTACACCATCAATTATTTTTTTCATAAAATTTCCTGTTAAAGCAGGAACTGTGAGTAAGAGCTGTGGTTGCACTTCTTTTAAATTAGAAGGTATATTTCTAACTATATTTGTATTTCCACCCTGTGCATCAACAAAGTATAAGGTCATATAATTTAGCAAAGCTATATAAATTCCTACTGTATGAGCAAAAGAATGGTCAAGCGGAAGTATAATGAGAGTTTTGTAAAACAAGTAACCAATAAAAGAATTATATGCGTCTTTACTGTTTGCCCAATAATTAAGGTGTGTTAACATTATTCCTTTTGGATTTCCTGTTGTACCCGAAGTATAAGAAATAGTTAAAGTATCCTCTTCAATAATTTCATCTTCTACTTTTTGCATTATATCTTTTTCAGTTTTCAATAGATTTTCTCCACTTGTGAGCATTTCTTCAAAAATAAAAAATTGTTGATCTTTATTAATTTTTAATTTTTCAATTATTGCGGAAATCTTTTTTTGGTCGTTATCTAAAAATATTATTTTCAGATTTTTATTTTCTAATCTACTCCAAATTGGAAAAAGTTTTTCAATATTATTTTGTGATATTATTATTGCCTCTGCCTCTGAGTGATTTAACCTAAATAATATTTCTTCGGGTAACAGTTTTATTGAAAGTGGTACTGAAATACAATTATTTTTTAAAACACCAAATTCGCTTAAAACCCAATAAGTTCTACCTTCTGATAATAAGGCTATTTTATCTTCCTTCTTGAAACCGATTTGACGAAGTGTGGCAGCTACATAAAGCGATTTTATATCTGCTTCTTTAAAAGTAGTTGAGACCCAGTTATTTGCTTGTTTTTCAGATAAATAGTTTTTATCCGGGTGGATATTTGATACTTCGTGTAAAAGTTGTATTACTGTTCTTTTCATAGTTTTTTATTCTAGAGGATAAAAGTAGTTATTTTTTTATTTAAAACAAATTATTTTTTATTTTTAACAAATTATTTTTTTATTTAGTGAAAATGAAATAATAAGTAACTCCAGAATACGCCGTTTTTTTGTTCTTCTATTATTTTAATAAATCTGCAAATAGCAAGCTATTTAATGACTTTTTTAATATTTTTAAAAGGGCAAAATAAACAAGTAAACTGGGGTTAGTTATTTTTTCTTTTTCACTTAATCACTTAAAATAGCTATTCTATGGAACAATTAGTATATTTCATCAAAACAAATACATGATTATTTTATACTTAACTTGACAATATGTTTATTTTGTTATATATTTGTTTTTTATTAATATTTAAAACTTATAACTATGGATAATGATCAATTTTTTCTTTTAAGCAAAAAAAATTTTAAAATAGTGATTGTAATTTTTTTTATTGCAACTGTTGGCTTAACGGTGGCAGATGTTGTATTTGATATTTTTTAATCCATTTTATTCATTAAAACTTGATTAATAGGTAATCCAAAAAAAATTAAGCATGTAAAATAAAATAGGGCTAATACTCAACGATTTTTCGGGTAAAGCGTGAATGTTTTACGCATATATAATTATGCGTAAAGCATCAACTCTTTATGCTAAATTTGTAGTCCAACTTTAAACTGGAAGTAAGATAAAAATAATGGTAAGTCAACTATTTTCTGAACTTTTGGGAAATACCCAAAATAAAAATATGAGAACAAAAAATTATAAAGATATTGGAGAAGTGTTGTATGTGAAAAATAAACGAGCCAAAAATATAACTATCTCAATTAAACCAATGAAAGGAGTTAGAGTATCGGTACCACAATCAGTTTCATTTTTTAAAGCAGAACAGTTTTTGAAATCAAATTTGGATTGGTTGAAAGAGAACATAAAAAAAATAAAAGAACTTGAAACCAAAAAATATATTATTGATGGAAAATCAAATATTGAAACAAAAAATCATACTATAAAAATACTTAGACATCAATCATCGGAACATAAAGGAATAAGTTCAAATAACATAATAAGTATTTATATCCCACAAGAAATTGATATAACAAATCAAGACACACAAAAATTTATTAGAGAAACAATTGAACAAGTTTATAGATTTGAAGCCAAAAAATATATTCCTCAAAGACTGTTTATGCTTGCTCAAAAACATAATTTTTATTATAATAAAATAAAAATTACAAGTGCAAAAACAAAGTGGGGCAGTTGCAGTTCAAAAGATAGCATAAATATTTCGTTACAAGTAATGAAATTACCATACCACCTTATAGATTATATTTTACTGCACGAACTTTGTCATACTGTAGAAAAAAATCATAGTGCAAATTTTTGGAATTTATTGGAAACTGTTTACCCAAATCCAAAAAATGAAAGAAATGAATTGAAAAAATTCGGCATGTTTCATTACCACTAACAACTTGGCTCATATAGTTTTTTTACGGATGTCGATTATTATTATTTTTATTTTTTCAA
>JAOZTW010000250.1 GCA_029938985.1 Bacteroidales bacterium
TATTGAATTGGTAAAAATAAAAATAACATCGCTTAAATTGGTTAATTATTTATTATAATATGCCTTATGTTAAAGTAAATAAGGTTTTCAGATTTTATATATTGTTTTTTTAGTAACAGACTAAAGTCCTCATTTGTTTTATTTTACATATCCCCAACATAAAGGAGGGGCTACTGAAAAAATCAGAAAATCTAATACACTTTTGTATATAAGGAATGATACAATTATTCAATGGTTCAATGATACAGTTATGCGACTACAAACCAATGGATTAAAGAAATACAAATAGGTAAAAACTTTTTTATGCGTACTTATACAATTTATTACATAAACTTTTAATTTCTAATGAAAATGAATTAATTTTTGGCACATTGTTTTATTATTTATTTAAAATCAAGCTGTTAACCAATTCCTAATTCTTAATTCTTAATTCCTAATTCTTAATTCCTAATTACCTTTTTTATGACAAAGAAATTATATAATTTTTCGGCAATAAGTTTTAACAACATAATGCAAAAACGTATTCATACAATTTTGCTTGTTTGTAGTACCTATGATGCTTTTACATTGGAAGAAGACGGTAGAATTGATGAACAAATATTTAACGAATATGTATCATTGAATCTTCGTTATCCTCCTCAGTTTGTACATGTTTCTACAGCTAAGGCAGCCTTTAAAAAATTAGAAGAAGAACATATTGATTTAGTTATTACAATGCTAAGTATTGGAGATATGGAACCTTTTAGCTTGTCAAGAGAAATTAAAAAAGTCCACCCAAAAACTCCTATTGTAGTTTTAACCCCCTTTTCACGAGAGGTAACTTTAAGGCTTGCAAACGAAGACCTTAGTGCAATAGACTATGTTTTTAGTTGGTTAGGAAATGCAAATTTATTGCTTGGGATTATCAAACTTATTGAAGATAAAATGAGTGTTGAAAATGATGTAAAAAGTGGTGTTCAAGTAATTTTGTTAGTAGAAGATTCTATTAGATTTTATTCAAGTTATTTGCCTATTATTTATAATATTTTGTTTGAACAATCCAAAGAATTTACGACCGAAGGGTTAAATGAACATCAAAAAATGATGTTAAAACGTGGTAGAGCTAAAATATTACTCGCCACAAACTATGAAGATGCTGTAAAATTATACGAAAAATATGAAGATAATTTGCTTGGTGTAATTTCAGATGTGAGCTATACTCACAATAATAATGAAGATAAACAAGCAGGAATATATTTTGCGAAAAAAATTAAACAAAAAAATCCACTTATTCCAATATTACTGCAATCATCTGATATTGAAAACGCTAAAATTGCCAAACAAATTCAAGTTGGGTTTTTAAATAAAAATTCTAAAAACTTATTATATGAATTAAAAAATTTTATTTTAAAATATTTTGCTTTTGGAAGTTTTGAGGTAAAAGACCCTAAAACTAATCAAATAATAATGCAAATACCTAATTTAAAATATTTACAATATAAAATTTATGATATTCCAGACGATTCTCTTAGATACCATTTAGAACGTCATCATTTTTCTAAATGGCTTAATGCAAGAGCTTTATTTATTTTTGCCGAATTTCTAAAGAAATTTTCGATAAATGAATTTGATAATATGAAAGAAGTAAGAGACTTTATTTATCAATCAATTGAAAATTTCAGACTTTTATCAAGTAGAGGTATTATAGCAAAATTTTATAGAAATAATTATGATGGATATTTGAGTTTTGCCAGAATTGGTGAGGGTTCACTTGGAGGAAAAGCAAGAGGTTTGGCATTTCTTAATACAATGGTAAAGAAACATAATAAATTTCAAGAATTTGATAATGTGTCAATTAGTATTCCCAAAACGGTTGTATTAACTACCGAAGTATTTGATTTGTTTATCAAAGAAAATAACCTTTATCATATTTCTGCATCAAATACTTGTGACACACATATTTTAGACCGATTTGTGAGAGCTGATTTCCCATCAGAATTTAAGAAAGATTTGAGAACTTTTCTGAAAACGATGAACTCTCCTATTGCGGTGCGGTCTTCAAGTTTGTTAGAAGACGCACATTATCAACCTTTTGCAGGTGTTTATTCTACTTATATGATTACAAATGTAGATGATAAAGAGAAATTTCTTGATATGTTAATTCTGGCAATAAAAAGTGTGTATGCTTCTGTTTATTTTAAATCAAGCAAAGATTATATGAGTGCCACGGCCAACGTGATTGACGAAGAAAAAATGGCTATAGTTTTGCAAGAAGTGTGTGGAACAAAATATGGAGATTTATATTATCCAACTATTTCGGGAGTGGCTCGTTCAATTAATTTTTATCCTATTGCTCCTGAAAAACAAGAAGATGGAATAGTAAATATTGCTTTTGGACTTGGTAAACAAATTGTAGAAGGAGGAAAAACAATAAGGTTTTCGCCAAAATATCCAAACAGAATTTTAGAATTTTCGTCCAACAAAAGTATATTGCAAAACACTCAAAAACGTTTTTTTGCTCTTGACCTCAATGCTGATAGTTTTAAGAAATCTACAAACGATGCCGTTAATCTAAAAGAATTGACTGTTCGTTCCATCGAAAAAAATGGAAGTATAGATTTTATTAGTTCCGTTTACAATTTTCATACTGATATTATCAATGATGGTTTGTATTATGAAGGAAAAAAATTACTTACTTTTAATAATGTGCTAAAATACAATGTAGTTCCACTCGCCGAAATTTTACAAAATGTATTAAAAATAGGAGAAATGGAAATGAATAATCCAATAGAAATAGAATTTGCTGTAGATATTGACGCAAAAAATAGAAATGAAACAAAATTTAATATCCTACAAATAAGACCAATAGTAGAATCCACAGATACTTTAAATGAAGATCTTGCAAAAATTAAAAAAGAAGATACTATAATTTATTCAGAATCAGCACTTGGCAACGGAATAATTAAAGATATTTATGATTTGGTGTATGTGAAACCAAATACTTTTGACTCGACAAACAATCCATTGATTGCAAGCAAAATAGGCAAAATAAATGAAAAATTTGTTGAAGAAAATAAAAATTTTGTACTTATTGGTCCAGGTAGATGGGGGTCGAGAGATAAATGGTTGGGTATTCCAATAAAATGGTCTCAAATTTCTGCTGCAAGATTAATTGTAGAGTCTGGTTTGGCTGATTATAGAATTGACCCAAGTCAAGGAACACATTTTTTCCAAAATCTTACATCGTTCAAAGTTGGCTATTTCACAATAAATCCATATATAAACGATGGTTTTTATAACTTAGATTATCTTGATAATCAAGTTGCTATATATGAAGATGAATTTGTTCGTCATATTAGATTTAAAAATGCAATTGTGGTGAAAATTGATGGGAGAAAAAAAACAGGAGTTGTTTTGAAAGCAAATTAAAACTTTAGGATTACAAAACTTTGTTTTTTTAACAAAGTTTTGTATAAATAATTGAATTTTAAAGATGTAAGGCAATTTGTAATTGTCGTTTAAATTTGTAATTGCCGTTTATTTATCCTTCGTTGTGTTTAATCCACTTTATTCTTGAATTTTCGTAATCTATTGGTTTATAATCACATAATTGTATGAACCATTGTTTGAATCATTCCTTAGTTCTGTTTTGTGAAGGTGTAGCTACTGTTTTCTGCTACCCACGTAAAGTTGCACATTGCTAGAACAAACTGTATATAAACTGTTGGTGTGACTTTAAGTCACACCAACAGTAATTTATTGCATGAAACATGCCAAATTGTCTCTAACAAAAATATGGCTAAATTACTCAACCAAAACTATTCTTCTGAAAATAGTATTTTTTCCAAAGTTCATTTTAATAAAATAAGTTCCAACAGATAGCTCAGGATAAAAAGTCTGAGTTTGAGTTCCTTCTTGCTCTTGATTATTAACAACAGATGCAACTTTATTTCCTGTAATATCAAAAATTTCAATATTTACATTTGTTTTTTGTGGCAAATTATAATTAATGTTTACATAATCAGTAGAAGGATTAGGAAAAACATTGAGCGAATAATTAGCAGTCTCATTATTAGATTCTTGCAAACTGGTTTGAAATGCTTTTTCATTATAATAACCATAATTTGAAGTAGTAGTTTTTCCCGCAATAATTTTATCGTTTAGGGTTACAACCATTATTGGATATCTATAATCTGCTGAGTACCAAAGATATTTTACATTTTTAAATTCTGTGGTATTACAAGTTACCTCAAAAGTAGTATTAATTGTTTTAACTCTCAAAACATTGTCAATTGTTACATTTCCTGGTAAAATTAGTGTACCAAAACCGTCAGCTTCAACCGAATATGTACCATAAATTATTGTTTCAATGCGACCTCTATAAAGTCCATTACCCAAAAAATCTCCTTCAATTAAATCTCCATAAGTGAACGGATAATTCATTTTTACAACCGGTTGATCTAAATTAATTATTGCATTCTCCGATATTAGTCCGTTGTATTCAATTCCAGATTCATCTATATTAAAATAAAAATAGTTTCCATTGTCTTTAACTGCAATATTTGTAGGGTTTTGCAATTCTTGTGGACAATCGCTTGTTAAAAGAATTTCACTATTTTTTGTTATTCCACATTCAAAATCAGAAAAATTCCATATTTGATTAGCACCAGCTAATCCAGGTGAAATATTTTCAATATATTGAGTTGTGTACTCATAATCTGCTTGTAAAGCATGTGTTTCGTAGTTCAAAGATATTTGTGCATTTAGCATAAATACTACAAACTGAAGTCCGATTATTAGTTTTATTGTTTTCATAATAATATGGTTTTAAGTTAATTAGAAATTAGATTTTGTTAGAGAATTTTTATCTCCATAATAAATTGTGTTTAATAGGGTACTCCTAAAAACTCAAAAATCAAGGCTTTCAAAATTCTTTAAGTTTGAGTTTACTCCTGTAAATGAATATTTTAATAATTTTGTATAACGCAGAGTTTTTGAGTATTTAGGAGTACCCTTAATACTCATTCTTTTGGATAAATTACAATATTATTTAATTTTAAATAAATAATTCACTTAAATTTATCCTGAAAAAAAGTAACTCAATTAGCTATTCTGTATATTATAACAAATAATTAAGTAATTTTAATTTCTTCTTGTGCTTTTAACCTCTTCAATAAACATGCAAATATCTTGATATTATTATATTTATCTAATTGTTTAAAAGCAAAATAACTTCATTTAAATTGAATAATTATTTTTTTAATACACTTTATTCAAACTATATATAAGACTATTTTATGTTCAAAAGGTTGCTTTTATTTCAAATCTCTTTTATTCATTATCCAAAAAGAAACACCAATAAATATTGCTATATATATAATAAGTAATGAAATAGTTATAACAGGTGAAATGTTAGAAGTTTCAACATTTTGTATTTGAGAACTCATGTTATCCGAAAAACTAACAGCCAATTTTGGGCGGGGTGTAAGGTTTGTAATAATTTTCATTGGAAAAAACTCATTTATTGTTTTTAACTTGAATATCATAAGTATAATTCTTATAAACCATTCAAAAATAAAATAACAAATAAATACAAACCAAGATAACATTGTGTTTCTGAAAAGAACCACAATCATTGTTGCAAAACTAAGATATGCAAATGCTTGAAAAAAGTACATAGGTAATAAATATGATTTTTCAAAAAACATTTGTGCAGTAATATTTTCGGTATTTATTAAACCAAAAAACATTACTATTAAAAAAACGGCTATCGAAAAAATAAAAGAAATTACAAGTGAAACAAAATATTTCCCAAACAACAATTCATTTCTTGTAAGTCCTTCAATAACATGCTGTCTAAAAGTTTGGTATCTAAATTCGTTTCCAATAATTATTATTATTAAAGTTGATAGCAATAAATTAAACCAACTTGCTATCCAAGTAAAAGTACTCCAGATATGAGGAAACCGAAAATAGTTTACCAAATCCATATCCTCAAAACTTTGTTGGGTAATAAACTCTATTTTAAAAAAACCTGCAATAAGCGAAATTATTAAAAACATACCTAAGGAAACACCTGCAATTACCCAAAAAATTGTGTAATTTTTAATTTTAATAAACTCAATTTTAATAATATTTTTCATAATTTAATCATTATTGTTTGTAAAAAAAAAGTAAAAATATAAAAAAAATTGTAAAAAGATTGTTAAAGTTATATAATTTTTGCAATTTTGGAATTGTAATGATACAGCAATTCTATATAAAACAATAAATTAAACAACTGATTTACATACCTTAATGAAGCAATTTTTAAAAGAAAATATTTTCTATTTTATTCCATTTTTTTTAACTTTAGCATTAACTTTTCTTGTATTATTTGTTGAAAGTAAGACAAACATTCATATTGCTATTAACAAAAATTATTGTGTTTTTGCAGATGTATTTTTTAAAACCACAACATTTTTGGGCAGTGGATTGGCAATTCCAATGGTTGTTATACCTTCTTTATTTGTGAAATACCGATATTCAATAATAAGTTTTTGTGCATTAATACTTTCTGGAATTGTTGTTTTTGTTTTAAAACAAACTTATAATATGCCACGTCCAATAAATTTTTTCACAAATTTATACGATGGAGATTATAAAATAAGAATAATTGAAAATCTTGATATTCATTCAAATCACTCTTTTCCGTCGGGGCATACTACTACTGCATTTGTTGTTTTTACTATTTTTGCACTCATAACTAAAAGCAAACATTGGTATTTAAAATTATTTTATTTTCTAATGGCTTTTCTTGTAGCCTACTCAAGAGTTTATTTATCGCAACATTTTTTACAAGATATTGTGGCAGGTGCAATCATTGGGGTTGCTTCGGTTTTAATATGTTATTTTTTTATTAATAAAATAAAAAATAAAAATTTGGATAAATCATTACTAACCAGCTTTAAAAAAACAACCAATAATTAACAATATCTATCTTTAAAACTTATTTGTTACTTTTTGAGAACGCCAATAAAAATGGTTTTTTATCCGTTTTATCGGCGTTACGAAGTATCAGCGTTATCGGCTTTCCAGAAGATGACAAAATTCGGATTTAATTTAGATTTAAAAATTGTCCAGTATAAGATTTTTTGCATTTAACAAGCTGTTCGGGAGTACCTTCAAAAACAATATAACCACCATCAACTCCACCTTCGGGACCCAGGTCTATAACCCAGTCTGCATTTTTTATTATTTCCATATTATGTTCAATAATAATTGTAGTGTGTCCATTGTCTAACAGGGCGTTAAATGCCGCAAGAAGTTTTTTTATATCATGAAAATGCAAACCTGTTGTAGGCTCATCAAAAATAAAAACAGTAGGTTTGTCTTTTCTATCATTAATTAAAAAAGAAGCAAGTTTTATTCGCTGACTCTCAA
>JAOZTW010000862.1 GCA_029938985.1 Bacteroidales bacterium
CTGGCAATGAATCCACAAAAGGTTGATAATGCCTATTACGCATTACCTTACAATCCATATGGAAAAAAGGCTGATTATAAATGGAGTTTTCCAATGAGGTGGTTTAATATGCATGAAGATGAATCTGTGCTAATTGGTGACGAATTTTGGGATTTAATAGGAGGACAAGGGACTTATCTTAATTTTATCAAAGAAATAAATAAATTAGGGAAAAATTATAGGGAACGAATATATCGAGAATTTTTAGGTATTGAACCACCTACAGATTTTGAAGAGAGTATTTTAAAATAAAGGAGGAAAATTAAATGGTAAAAACAAATTTTACATTTATTGACCTCTTTTCAGGAATTGGAGGTTTCAAAATGGCATTAAATAATAATGGTGGTAAGTGTATAGGGTTTAGTGAGATTAATAAAGATGCAATCAATACGTATTGCAAAAACTTTAAAGTTTCATATTCTGAAAACTTTGGAAGTATTACAAAAATAAAAAAATTGCCATATCACGATATTTTAACAGCTGGAGTGCCATGTCAAAGTTGGTCTATTGCTGGAAAAAATTTGGGATTTGACGATGATAGAGGTCAATTGTGGAATGATACTATATATTTATTGCAACAATCAAAACCTAAGGCTTTTATATTTGAAAATGTAAAAGGATTAGTTGACCCAAGAAATAAAAAAGCATTCTCATATATTTTAGAAAGAATTAAAAAAGCTGGTTATTTTGCAAGTTATCATGTAATAAACTCATTTGATTATGGTGTGCCTCAAAATCGAATTAGAGTTTATATTATTGGATTTAAAGAAAAAGAATTTCATGATAAATTCAAACTTCAAAAAGTATTAGAAAAAAAAAATAAGTTAGGTGATATTCTTGGTGTTAAACCGATTGAAAAAGAAATACATAATAATATTCAGCGAGATTTATTTGGGAATATTGTTTCTCGTAAAACAATGAGTTTGTCAAACACAAATGGATTTAATGACTATTTTCTATTTAATGACTTGCGGAACGGTGAAACGACAATTCATTCATGGGATATTCTTGAAACTACCAAAAGACAAAAACAAATATGCTTGCTTTTACTCCGAAATAGAAGAAAAAATGCCTATGGTAAACTTGACGGAAACCCATTGTCGTACCAACATTTTAAATTATTAGACGCAACAATTTTACAGGACGAACTTGATGAGTTAGTAAATTTACAAATTCTAAAAACAGAGGAATATATTTTTAAAATTATAAATACTGAATATGAGGATTTGAATGAGTCTGAAAAAGAAATTATATCTAAGAGCGTTGACAATAAATTTGTTATAGATGATTTAAAAAACAATCGAGTATTTAAAGTCAAAAAGATATCAATTGTAAAAACAATTAAATCATTAAAAGAGAAAAAAGTTGTAACTTGCGTCGAAATTAGATATGATTTTAAAAATACAAAGATAAGTACAGGTCTGTATGGGGTTAATCGTGTTTTTTTACCAAGCTCAAATATTTTCCCTACACTTGTTGCCAGCGATACAAATGATTATGTTACTTTAAAGCATATTCAAGCATCAAATCATAAGGAGTATAAGAGTAGATTTCTGAATGAGATATACAAAAATGAAGAGTTTAGAAAGATAACAAAGAAAGAAGCCTGTCAGATTCAAGGGTTTCCAAAAGAATTCATTTTACCAAAATCAAGAGCCAGATGGATGAAGCTAATAGGTAATAGTGTTTCTGTTCCTGTAATAGAAATGCTGTGTGAATCAATAATAAAAACAGGAGTTTTTGAAATTAAAAAAGATAACGTATAATTAAGGCTCTCACCAGTGCGAACTCCCTCTGCTGGTGCGAGCTTGTAGCTCGTATCCAACCTCGTATAATATCAAAAAAACACACAGAGCAAAAATCTTTAATTGATATTGACTTTTATAATAGATTGGATACGAGCTACAAACTCGCACCAGCAGAGGGTTTTCTCTGATTAATGTTTGAGATTGAATATAAATAATTAAAAATATAGGCGTTTTTCACGAGTATCAATTTCTTCGTTACTTTTGAAATATTAAAATGC
>JAOZTW010000251.1 GCA_029938985.1 Bacteroidales bacterium
CATATTTTTGTAAATACTTGTTAATCATACCAACACTGTTTTGTAGGGACTATCGTGTGTTGAGCTTATTAAAAGATATGGAGTTGTGCTTTCACCACAATCACTGAACGAACGTTTTAATGGAGTGGCTGTGAATTTTTTCAAACAAATATTAGCGGAAGCAATAAATTTAAAAATCAAAAATAATATTGATATTGATTTTACGAATTATAATCGCGTGTTGATAAAAGATGCTACTTCGTTTCAATTGCCCAAAGAAATGCAGGTAAAATACAGAGGAACAGGTGGTGCAGCATCACCTTCTTGTGTCAAAATTCAATTTGAATACAATTTAAAATCTGGCGAGATTACAGATCTAAGTCTGCATCCTTATATAGAGCAAGGACTCCACCAATGCAAGAAAAACTATTGACAATGTACAGAAGGGAGACCTAATAATAAGAGATTTAGGCTATGTAATAATTGATTTACTTGCGAAGATTAACGGCATGGGTGCTTATTATTTAAATCGTCTTGGAGTAAATGTAAATGTTTATGAAAAAGACTTAGATGATAAGTGGGTTAAGATTGATTTTGGGAAATTGCACAAAGAAATGAGACGTAAAAATATTGTACGTAGAAAAAAGACTGTATATATTGGAAGACAGAAGTTTAAAACAACTATTGTTATAGAAATTTTACCTGAAAGAGAATATGAAGCAAGAATTAGAAAAAATAAAAAAGGACAAAATTTAAGCGATAAATAAAAAGCACAGAATGGTTTAAATGTTTATATCAATGTGCGGCTTACAGACGAAAAACAAATATTTATGCCAAGAAAAATGAACGGTTACAGCAAAGACTTAATTTAATTTGGATAAAACACAATTTTGTTGACAAACATTACACAACTAAAATAGTTCCTGCTGTTGAATTGAATATAATCAATGCTGCATTTTCTTTTGAACAATTGTTCAATATTAGAATAATGAAATAAATTTTTGACAAGAATTGAACTGAACCAGTACCAAATATATTAATCAATAGAAAAGGTATGTTTTTCATAATTTTTAAAATTAGTTTTGATAAATCCTCATTGTATGGATACCGATTGATTTTGTACACAGATAATATTTTGATTATCAATAAATACCTAACTCGTTTTATTCATGAATTTTCGTTATGGAAAGTTTAAATAACAAGAAATCAGGCAAACACAGAGATTTTTCGGCGTTTTTCACGAGTATCAATTTCTTCGTTACTTTTGAAGTATTAAAACACACATTTACAGGAGTAAACTCAAACTTTAAGAATATTGAAAGCCTTGATTTTTGAATTTTTGGAGGACCCTTAATTCTTTGAGTTTATTCTTCTTTTGTGTTCGTTTCTAAACTTTCTGATAATATTGAACTTAATTGAAAAATTACATTAGTAAGTTCTTGAAATTCATTGTAGTAATCTGTAATCATTTCTTCATTAATTTGCTTTTTTAAGTCAATTTTAAAAATATCAATATCTTTATTTATAGCAAAATATAGATTTTTCTTATGCAAGCCTACATAAATATTAGCATTGTATTCTTTTTTTATTTTCAATAAATATTCCGATACTTCCGAAGAAAGTAGCTGGCGTGCTAAAATTTGGCTACCCACGTAAGGTTGGACAAAGCTGATTATCAACGATTTTTCGTGGCAAGCGTCCACGCTTGCCACATAGTCATTTATGCGTAAAGCGTCCACGCTTTACACGAATTTTACTGTCCAGTTTTACGTGGGTAGCCATGTTTTTTGCATTTTTTATCAAACCCTGAATGCCTTAGTTCTTAGTTATGCTTTGTTAGTACTCATATATAAGTTTTTACACATTTATATTTCTTTAATCTATTGCTTTATAATCACATAATTGTATTATTGAACCATTGAATAATTCCTTAATAGATAATTTATGAGTAATTCGGATTAATATAACTATCTAATTAGTGTAATTGTGCCTTTTTCTTCTATTCTGCTATTACCAACGTATTTACCAGTTGCAACCCAAACATAAATGTCCATGTCACAATTTCTGCCGTTTGCATCTGTGCCGTCCCAAAATTCATTTGTGGGGTTGTTGGAGGTAAACACAATTTGTCCATATCTGTTGTAAATAATTATTTTACTTTCTTCTACTAAATTTGTTGAGGGTTCAATAAAATCATTAATTCCGTCATTGTTAGGAGTAAAAGCAGTTGGACAAGTAAATACTAAATCATCAATAACCAATACTGCGTTTTCTATTGTTATACTGTCTGTACAACCTTTTTCTGATGTAACATATTGAGTAACATTGTAACTTCCTGGAGAGTCGTAAGTATGTTGAGGATTATGTTCTCTTGTTTCAGTGCTATCTCCAAATTGCCACAGAAAAGTTTGTCCAGCTTCTGACATATCAAAAAAACCAACTGGTTGTCCTACAGTAACTGTATCGTTTTCAGCAGAAATCATAAAATCGGCAATTGGGCTTGGATGTACTTCTATTGTTTTAAAAGAATTTGAAGTAGTAGCACAATCACCTTCTGTATCTAACATAACTTTATAAGTACCAGCTTCATGAAAAGTATAAATTGGATTTTCATCTGCACTAAAAGTTCCTTCTCCAAAATTCCAAGTATATTTGTTTGAATAAGTAGATAAATTATTAAATGAAAGTGTTAATGGTACACAACCATTTGTTTTATCTGTAAAAAAAGAAGACGAAGGCTGAACTGCTATTACATTCACGGTATCATAAAAATGCCCAGTACAAGCATAGTCATTATCTGCCGAAAGTGTAATAATATATTCTCCACAAGTGGAATACGAATGTTGAATAGGATAGGTTTCGTTACTTGTTTGACCATCTCCAAAATCCCAAGTATAATCGTCCCAGTTTGTTGTAAAGTTAGTTATAAATACAGTTGTATCGGGATAGTAAAGGTCGTTTACATCTGTATGAAAAAATAAATCTGGAGAAGGATATACTGTTATTGTTTGATATGCAGTATCTTGACATATATTGTGGAAAGCCACAACTTCAACCTCAAATTCCATTGCTACACTTGATAAATTTTCAAAACTATAAGTAGGAACTTGATATGAACTTGTAGAGTCTGCACTGAACCTCCACAGAAAGGTAATTTCCTCATTGTCTTTATAAAAGGTTACTTCCAAAGGGGAACAACCTTCATCGGTAGAAACACTAAAACCTGACAAATCTTCTGGTTCTACAAAAGTAATAGGTTCGTCTTGCACTGTGCAACTATTTGCATCTTTTACAGTTGGATAATATGTTCCTAATCCTAAGTTTGAAAATGTATTTGAACTTTGAAAATCAACTCCATTAATAGAATATTCGTATTCTCCTGTTCCTCCTGATGCGTAAAACACTATTTCACCATCAGTAGTACCAACACAATTAACACCACTCGAATATATATTAATTATTTCTACTTGAGCAGGATTATCTATTGGTAGAGGTACAAAAAATTCGTTTTCACATTGATTTTCGTCTCTAACACCAATATAATAAGTATCTTCTTGTAAGTTAATAAAATTACCATTGTCGTACCAGTTATCTCCGTTGTCAATAGTGTATTGATGTGTTCCTGTTCCGCCTTCTCCTTGCATGTTTATTGTTCCGTCAAACATTCCGTCGCAAGTTATGTGGGTGTAGTTATAATCCTGAATGTTAACTTCAGTCGGTTCTTCAATTAATAAATCTCCTTGTGATTTATGACAACCATTATTATCTTTTACCTCAATAAAATAGTGTCCTGCATACAAACCATTAAAGATAGGGTTAGCTTGATATGGAGAAGTTTCAAAACCAACTTTTGTATATGAATATAAATAAGGTGTTACTCCACCTGACACACTTATGTTAATTGAGCCTGAATTGTCTTCATAACAAGTTAATACATCGGAAGAAACTACTTCGTCTATAAAAAACTCTGGTGGTTCGGATAAATTAACACTTTCTGTAGCTATACAATCATAAGAGTCAATAACTACCAAGTCATAGTTGCCAGCAGTTAAATACATAAATTGACTACTAAGCATAAAAATATCTCCGCCATTTATTGAATATCTTAGCTGTGGATTACCACCTTCTGCATTAATTTTTATCATTCCATTTGATTCATTGTTACAAACCACTGGGTAGATATCTACACTACTAATAATAAGAGATGCTGGTTGATTTATTGTTTCATTTCCTCCGCTAACAACACAATCGTTGGCATCTTTTATTGAAATTGTATATGTTCCAGCTACGAGATTAGTAAATTCTCCTCCATTATCAAAATAATTTGTTCCTCCATTAACAGAATAGAGTAGGGTAGGAGTACCACCCGAAGCTATTATTGAAATTGAACCTGTAGCAGAACCAGAACAATCTTCAATATCAACATGAGTAGTATTGGAAAAATACAATAAACTTGGTTCAATGATTGTAATTGCATCTTCTAAAATAAAACATTCATTTGCATCTATAACATAAGGAAAATAATCAGTTCCAGCTGGTAGGTCGGTAAACGAATTTTCATTTTGCAAATCATTACCATAATTTAAAGAATATTCGTAGGGAGTAGTTCCGCCAATAACGTTAAAGACTATTGAAGCAGTTTCGTCTCCATAACAGCCTTCAATATTGGTTATATCAATTGAAGCAAACTCTAATAAATCGGGTTGCGTTATTTCAAGAGTAGAACCAATTGTTTGACAATCATTACCATCTTTTACCACAACATCATAAATACCTGCATATAAATAGGCAGATGTTGAAACAGGATAAGCAAAAGAACCTCCACCATCAACAGAGAAATACAAAGAATTTGTTCCACCGGTAGCACTTACATTAATTTTACCATTGTTTTCGCCATAACACACAACAGGAATAACTGTTTCATCTGTAATTACTATTTGTTCTGGTTCACTAATAGTAACAGTATAGCCATAATTAACAAAACAATCGTTCACGTCTTTTACTCGTATATTGTAGTCCCCAGCTGGTAAAGAATTAAGAAAGCTTGATGAAGCTTGATATGTAGCTCCATTATTAACAGAATATTGAAGTGGTGGAGTTCCATTTGAAGCAGAAATCCAAATACTGCCATCACTTTCACCATAGCATGTTGAAACATCTAAAGTATTTACAACATTAATTTTCAGTTCAGTAGGTTGAATAAGTCCAACAGACCCCCAAGCCACAAAACAATCGTTTTCGTCTTTTATATAAGGAAAATACGTTCCTTCAGCCAAACCTGTAAAAATATTTGATGTTTGAAAATTATTACCGTTATCAATTGAATAATACAAAACTCCAGTACCGCCATGTGCAGTTATTGCTATCTCTCCATCTGATGCTCCAAAACAAGAACTTACATCAACAGTTGCTATATCATCAAGAATTAACTGGTCTGGTTGTCCTATCAAAACATCGCCACCTGATGCTGTGCATAAATTTTTATCTCTACAATACACACCGTATGTATTTGCTGAAAGGTTTTCAAATAAACTTTCTGATTGGTAAACAACTCCGTTTTTTGAGTATGTATATACACCAGTTCCTCCTTTTCCAATTAGTGTAATTGTACCGTTATCATCTTGGTAACAACCGGTAACATCTGTACTGTTTATCGATTCAAATTCAACCAAGGTAGGTTCATCTATAAATATATTTGTTTCTGTTTCAGTGCAACCTTCTGAATCTCTTATAATAATATCGTAGTTGCCAGTAGTTAATCCAGAAAAATAGCCAGTTAACTGATAGTTACTTCCATCTATAGAATAGTCAAGCTGAATGTTACCACCAGTAGCAGAAAGTTCTATAGAGCCATTTGAATCTCCATTACAAGTATAAACGTCAGTAACATCAATATCTGTTACTATTATTGCCTGTGGTACTTCTACTTCAACTTCGCCACCATCAATTACACATCCAATATCTGTTTTAACTGCAATATTGTATGTTCCAACACTTAAATTACTAAAAGTATTTGAAGCAAAATAAGTACCACCTGTTCCTGTTATGGAGTAGGAATATGAAGGATTAGAACCAGATGCAACTATTAAAATAATACCATTATTATCGTCCACACATGGTTGAACATCAAACTTATCAATAGTTAATGTTGGTGTAGGTGGTTCTTGCACACTAACTACACTTCCTGCGACCACACAACCAGCATTATCTCTCACTCTTACAGGATAGTCTGCACCAGATAGTCCAGAAAATAAGTAAGAAGTCGTTGCATCATTATAATAATTAGTCCCATCATTTATAGAATAATCATAAGGAGAAAAGCCACCAGAAAGCACAATATTTATATCTCCATCATCGTAGCCACCACAGGTAACGTCAGTATGTATAGATGAAACTATTTTAAAGTTAACAACTTCTATTTTATCAATCGCAATATCGCTTAATTCGTCGTCAAGAGTTGAGGCTTTTATTCTAAACATAACACTACTTTTGTTCGCATAATTATTTAAGCAAATTTTATGATTTCCCCAAGCATCTCCTTGGTTTTCAAAAATATTCCATATTTCTACCCAGCCATTACCATCGTTTGCGAGAATAGACAAAGTTCCAACTTGCACGCCATATAAATGATAGTTGAAAGAAAAGATAGGCATAAAATTACCTGTAAAATCAAACTCTGTTTCAATAATCGCATTTTTTGTTGGATTATTATTACCTGTTGATTCTATATACAAATAATTTGAGCCATCAAAAGCAGATGTAGGTCCTGTGTCGGCTGTTGGAGTAGTACCAGAGTTTAGAGTCCAATCAAAATTGTCGTTTGTCAGTTGTGTCCAGTCTCCAAGCCCCGACTCAAAGCTCTCGCTATAAGGTAGAGTAATTTGTGAAAAACTGGTTAATGAACCAAGACATATTAAAAAAATAATTAAAAATTTTACTTTTTTCATTTTAAAATTTTGTTTTTAGGAATTTTTATTAAATTTGAATTTTAATTAGGCATATTAAAATAAATAATTGATAAATTTAAACGAATTTATTTTTGTTTTTTTATAATTTAATAATCTGTAAATAGCGAGCTATTTAATGAATTTTTTAATAGGACAAAATAAACAAGTATATTGTTGTTTGTTATTTTTTTTCACTAAGAAATTTAAAGTCATAAGAACAAGTTAAAATAGTTAATAGTTTGTACAAACTCAGTAGAAAGAAATGAAATACAGTTGAAATTCAGTTGATTATTCCTTTCTTTGTTTCCAAACTTATTATATTTTTATTTTTAAGTTGTCTTATTACTTTTATTGTTATAAGTTCCTATTATTCTTATTTTTATACAAAAACTAACTTACTGATGAATTATTTGGGCATTTTTCATAAATGCAAATTACTGCGTTATTTTGATTATTTTAAAAT